>JADFNA010000011.1 GCA_022563625.1 Candidatus Zixiibacteriota bacterium | reverse complement strand
TGCAGAGATAATATGATGGCTTAGACGGATGGTGATACACTGTATCGAAGCATGAAAGTCTTTGACTATACTGGCGCTGATCCGTTTAACTCTGAGACAGGTGGAAGACTGGATATCACTGATAAGTGCGATACTTCTCCACTTTTCGGCGGCTCAGGATGCGTGTGCGACAGCGCTGTGACCGACACCCGTCCATCTCTCAGGAGGTTCATAGACTTCAACAATGGCGGATTGGGTATTATTTGCACTGGGATAGATACTCGCGGTGATCTAAACCTAAATGGTATCTCTAACGAGATCGCGGATGCTGAAATCTATGTCAACTATTTTCTAACCGGATTGTCTGCTTTTGACAGTTTGATCGCCATTGCGGGACCCAATGCCGTCGAAGCCGCTACAGCCGAATCTGACGTTAATCGTGACGGTATCCCTCTCACGCTTGAGGACCTGGTTTATCTCATTCGCATAATTACCGGCGATGCGCTCCCGCTAAACAAGCTTACACACGATATAGATACTACAAGTATTCGGCACACTGGAAACTCTATTTCGTCAAATACCGAGCTTGGCGCCGTATTGATCGAAATTGAGGGTGAGGCGGAAGCAAGCTTGTTGCAAGAACATATGTCAATGGGGATAAGTGTACTTCACGGCAATACACGAATTATCGTTTACGACATTGGTTTGGGCAAACTAAACCCCGGTGCAATCATTCTCACTGATGGAGAGATCGTCTCAGTGAAAGCAGTTGACTACAATGGCTCTCGTATGGTAGTTGAATTTGATTTTGCCACAGATGTGACAGATGATGAAAACGCGCTTTTGCCTGATGAATTTCAACTTCAACAGAATTATCCAAACCCATTCAACCCAACGACCACGATTGAATTTGCTTTGCCAGAGCGCGGGGCTGTTGAGTTGATTATTTACAACACGCTCGGGCAGAGAGTGCGCTCTCTGGCATCCGGCATGTATGGCGCGGGTAAATATTCGGTTAGTTGGGATGGGACTGACAATTACGGCAGACAGGTAACATCAGGTGTCTATTATTATCGCCTCAGGGCCGGAGATGTTGTTCAGTCCAGGAAAATGGTGTTGTTGAAGTAGCGGCGTTATTTGTCTGGCCGGTAGCCGGCCAGTTTGTCGAGTCGCGGGAGTTCCCAGGGCGCCAGGCGTTGAATATGTCTGCGGCTTTGCAGCGCTATATGGCGCAAGAGTGAATCTTCATAGAGCGAGATATACAAAGCTGAGTGGACCGAGTAAAGATTAGTGTCAATTTTTAACGCCTCAAACAGCGCGCCGAGCGCTTGCTCGTGTTGATTCATCATTGTCAGCCCCCTGCTGGCCTGATAAAACACGTACGGGTATCCTCCCTCCGGTCCCCACAACCGCGCGTTCTGGAAATGCGCCAGCGCCTCCATGTAGCGCTTTTCGCGCATTGCGTTTATCCCGCCATTGTATTCCTGCACAAAGCGCTGGTCATAGTTTAGCGCTATCGGTCCCAATGACTCCGACATGCGTTTGTAGACATCATTAACCCGCTTATGGGAGTATGAATAAAAGCCAATCGTGCGATAATTCTCCAAAAACGCATCATACAGAAACAACGCCCGCTCGCCCGGTGATGATGGTTTTGCGCCGGTGCTGAAGAAGATATAATCGGGCGCTTGCCGGAGTATGTACTCAGCGTTGTATTTGCGTTCGCGCCAGGTTGTGTATAACCGGTCAATCGGCTCCTGCGGGTGGCGGGCAACAACCGTGTCGGTTAACCCGACCATATCATACACCACATGCCCTTTGAGCAGATAGCCAACCAGGCCAATTGTGGATGTCGCAATGGTAAAATTGGAGTTGTCAACAGTTCGCAACTGTGTGATTGTATCACGGTTTTCAGAATACAGCCCGATTTCCAGTGAACGCCACATTAGCGCCGATTGCAGCGGCAGATAGCATTGCAGCGCAAGCTGCGGGATAAGTATAGCGAGAACATAGCGCGAGCGATTTAGTAAAGCGGCCAGGGAGAGCGCGAATGAAATATACAAAGGCGCCAGTACAGGCAGGAAAAAACGCCCGACTTTGAGCACATCACCGCCGATCAGGATTATATATACAGTGTATAGAACAGCGAACAAATAGAGCGCGCGGGTTGTCTCAGGTAACTTTCGGTACATCAATGCGGGCAACACAAACAATGTCCCATACATACCGTAGTGCTTGAGGAACTCCCAGGTGTATTCGAGGCCGCTGGTAAGCTGCTCCATATCCCAGACAGTTTTGGCGTAAAATGGATTAGGGACGAGTGATCCGTAGTAACTGAGTTTGAAAATGGCATACGGAATAAGCGGCGCCAGCGCCAGCGCCAGAACCTGCAGTTCGCGTACAGGCAGGCGGCGAGTGTTTATCAGAGCAAAGAGCGGAAAGAAACTGGCCAAAAGAATACCTTCGGGGCGTGTCAGTATGGCCAGAGT
Source organism: Candidatus Zixiibacteriota bacterium (assembly GCA_022563625.1). GTDB lineage: Bacteria > Zixibacteria > MSB-5A5 > GN15 > JACZUZ01 > JADFNA01. The sequence continues at coordinate 10,414 of JADFNA010000011.1, read as the reverse complement.
CAGCGCCGGGGCCAACAGCCATGAGCGCCGGTGATATGCCGCAAAGGCCGCCAGTGTCAAAAAGGCAAACAGCGGTGTTTCCAGCCCGGCGATTGTCCAGTAAATGAATGAATAATTCGCGGCTAAAAGCAGGGCTGCGGCTAATCCAATTATATATTTGTTGCGACGGGACAGTTCGCTGACGGTGATTCGATAACAGAGAAAAATTGTCAAGATCGACAAAAGCGGCGCTAGGGCGCTGATGGCCCATTGATAGTCCAGCCCGATACGGTCGGCGAAAATCTGTAACAGCAGCCAGAGAAAGTTCGTGTAGCCCTCGACCCGTTCGCCGATATTCCAAACCAGGCCGTGTCCGTCGAGAAAGTTTTCCACATAACGGAACGTGATAAAAGCGTCATCCTGGATGAAATGAAGTTTCTGGCACACATAGTAGAACAAAATGGAGATCCCCATAAGTCCGGGCGCTGCCAGAAAGCGGGTTGAGAACGTTTTTCTGGCGTTCATCATTTGCCCACGCAGAAATTTGCAAAGATAATATCGAGCAGATCTTCGGTATACACTTTACCGGTGATTTCGTCAAGCGCATTAAGCGCCTGGCGCACGTCAAAGGCAATCAATTCGGGTGAGGCGTTGTTGGATAATCCGCTGGCGACTTTATCAAGCGCGGCGCGCGCCTCGCTGAATTTCTGTTTATGACGTTCGCTGGTTACGATGTATGCGTCAGTTTGATCAGGCAGACGCAGATTGATTTCCTTTTCAAGCGCGCTTTCGAGCGCATCCAGCCCCGCTCCTGTCTTGCAGGAAATGGGGACCAGTTTCTTGCGGGGGAAGTGTTTCTGCGCGAGCTGACCCAGTCCGGGTAATTTAGTTTTATCCAGCAAGTCGGTTTTGTTGGCAATCAATATACAATGATCCAAATTTGCGGCGAATGATTTCGAAAGATTCTGGCTCCAGTCTGTTTCCGAAACATCAATCAGCCACAGGGCCAGATCAGATTGTTCTGCGATGTGTCGGGCGAATTCCTGCCCGGCCGCCTCAATTTCTTCGGCGTCATCACGCAGTCCCGCAGTGTCTGATAGTTCAACGGCTATGTCTCCGATTTGTATCCATTCGGAGATGTAGTCACGTGTTGTGCCCGGGGTTTTGCTGACCAGCGCGCGATGTGTTTTCAGCAGCGCATTGAAGAGTGAAGATTTGCCGGAATTCGGAGCGCCGCACAGGGCGACCTTGAACCCGTCACGTATTATTTTTCCTCCGCTGTATGAATCAATCAAACGTTTCAGGGTATCCTGGGATTCCCTGCATAGCTCAGTCACCTCCCGATAATCTTCGGTTTCAATATCCTCTTCAGGAAAATCGACATTCGCCTCCAAAAACGCCGCCAGTCTGGTGACCTGTGTTCTGAGGCCGTCAACCAGGGCGCTTGTCTTGCCGAACAGATTATCGCGCGCGGCGCGATAGGCGAAATCAGATTTGGCCGAAATGATCTCGGCCACGGCCTCCGCCTCGCTTAGATCAATTCTGCCCGCCAAGAATGCGCGGCGGGTGAACTCACCCGGTTCAGCCGGCCGCGCGCCGGCATAAAACAGCGCATGCAGAATATTTTTCAGTGTGATTCTTCCGCCGTGAGTAAAGATTTCAACCTGTTCGTCACCGGTGTAGCTTTTTCCGGCCGGCATCCAGACGGCCATAACTTCGTCGAGAGCGTCGCCGGATTGCGGGTGAACACATGTTGTCAGGCGCATGTGAAATGATTCAGGGTGTGTTGTCTGCCATCCCAAAAGCGGTCCGCAGAGTTCAAGCGATCCTGCTCCGGCGACACGCAGGGCGCCGAGCCCGCCTTCACCGGGAGGAGTGATGATTGCCGCTATGACATCCGAGTGAGTCTCGGATTTTTCGTGGGATATGCGCTGTCGGGACATGACAGATGCGCTTCATTATAGAAAGAAATCAGGTGATTTGCCGGTTTTCGCGGTTGCGCTTGCGATTGCCGATATATTGTTCGACCAATGAGAATGCCGAAAAAGTTGTCCAATACAGGACCAGCCCGGACGAAAATGAGTGGAACATGAACCCAAAAACCACCGGCATGATATACACCATGGCCTTGTTACGCGGGTCGGTCATGCTGACTTTTTGCTGGAAAAACATCAACAGCGCCATGATCACAACCAAGACCGTGTATGGATCGGTCCAGCTCAGCGCGCCGCGTGAGAGATCGTCAATCCACAGGGTAAACGGCGCTCCGCGCAGGAGAATGGTTGTGTTGAAAACACGGAAGAGCGCTATGAACAACGGCATCTGCGGCAGCATCGGCAGACATCCGCCGAGCGGATTGACGCCGGCTTCTTTATAGAGCGCCATCATGGCTTTTTGCTGGGCCTGGGGATTCTTCTTGTGTTTTTCTTTCAGCTTTTCGATTTTCGGCTGTAGTTCGCGCATGCCGGCCATGGATTTGACTGTTTTGCGCGAAAGCGGCCAGGTGACGACTTTGACCATCACACCGAGCAAAATAATAATCACCCCGTAGTTTGGAATAATGTCGTACATGCGCGGCAGAAGCCACATAATCGGAATGGCGAAGATACGAATCATCCAGCCGACAAACGGTGTGGTGCCGATGTCAAACATTTCTTCGAGCTCGATGTCATAGGACTTCATTCTGTCCCAGTCCAGAGGGCCGACATAGAAGGTCATGTTGTCTTCGAGGCGTCCGTCGGTGTCGGTAATGGGAATGGTTATGCTGATTGACAGAGTTTTCTTCTCAATAGTTTCGTTTTGGTGCTCCTTGACGCGCGATTTTTTGCCCGAGATTTCCGCGGCGCTACCCGGGCCGCTGCGCGGAATCATGATAGCAGTGAAGTACTTGGATCGTTTTCCCAGCCAAGTGATGTCAAAAATCTCTCGGGCGAAGGTTGTATCGTTTTCCCAATCGCCGCCGAAGAATCCATCTTCGCCGAGCATGAACGATTCACCCGGCAAAAGTCCCATGGCGAATGAAGCCGCATAATCGCCTTTTTCATCCAGTTCTGTTGCTGTCAGGCCGTTTTGCCAGGCCAATTGGTAGTGACGTTCGATGCTAAACTGGCGGCGGTCCGGGATAATTATCTTCAGGTCAAAAGAGTATTTGTCCGGATAGAAGGTATAGATTTTCTGAATAGCAGCGCCATCGGCCCGCATGAAGGTGAACGTAATCGTTCGTGAAGAGCCCTGGACGTTAATTGTCCCGCTCTGCTCGCTGGCATAGTGCAGCCGTGTGATGTCAAATTGTCCGTTCTGAAAAATCAGTTTCGGCTCAGCGGTCCGGGCGCCCGGCAGCATTTCTACCGGTCCATTACCTTCCCAGGGATAGGAATATTCTTTGAGTTTGATCGAAACCGGTCCGCCCCCGAAAGTTGAAAGCAAGATTGTATATTTTTCTGTTTCGACCGTGATAGTGTCAACCTGTTGCGCCGGAGCTGCACTGTCTGCCGCCTTCCGGGGAATTGCAGCCAGAATCCCGGCTGGCGTTTGCTCATCTGCGGGAAGTGTCTGCGGGCCAGGTATTTCAGTAACGCTTTGGTCAGGCGAGGCGGTGTCTCCAATGGCCTGTTCGGGAGTTGGTGATTGAGGCGCCGGTTCCAACAGTCCCAGGCTGATCATTATCGGCGACCAGAAAATTACCAGCAACGCCAGCAGGATGATGACGACTATACTTCTTTTATCCAAGACGATTCCCGTTTGTTTTATTGTTAATGCGCCAGGCCATTATGGGACCGGGTCAGAGCCGAACGGTCCCCAGGGATGACAGCGAAGCAGTCTCTTGAGCGCCAGTTTGGCGCCTGAGGCCGGACCGTGTTTTTTGATTGCCTCTTCGGCGTAACATGAGCAGCTGGGTTCAAAGCGGCAGCGTCCGGAGAGCAGCGGCGAAAATATCAGGCGATATAACCAGATCAACCCCAGCATAAACATGCTCACAATCGCGCTGATTATTGACCGCAGGGTCAGGTTTTTCGAGTCCGGCGCATTGACCGCTCCGGGCGTGAGTTGTCGCTCTATCATCGGGCGTTCCTGTGCCAGACTATTGTATGCCACACTATTGCAATAGTTGTCATAGCTGTGCAGATGAGCGGTTTCAGATCTAATTTTCACAAGTCTCGCTGAGGATTTTCGCCAGGATTCCCAGTAGTTCTTCCTTGACTTCAACCTGCGTCGGGGGCCCCTGCCGGCCTGATGTTTGTCTGCCAGCGGACTCGTAACGCACCATGATTTCACCGCTCAAATTTTTGCGCCCAATCCACAGCCGGGCGATTTCTCGTATCTGGCGCCGTATCCGGTTTCGGGTGACAGCTGTTCCGGTCCGTTTGGGGACCATAAAGACCCACTTGAGCGCCTCCGCGAAATCCAATGAAACGCCTTGGGCTGCCCGCACATTATAAAAGACGGTCAGGTTTTTGCCCGACCGTCTTTCGAAAGTCCTCAAGCCCTCGCGTATTCGACCTTTGAGTGACAGGTGGCGCGGAAGCCGGAAACCTAAGTCTTTCCGGCCGCCCCGGCCGCCCAAGTCAGTATTATCCGGGTCGTTATTTCTTGCGGGAGATGGACACACAGAGTCGCTTACGACCTCTCGAGCGTCGCCGCGAGAGCAGTTTCCGGCCGTTCTTGGTCGACATACGCTTTCGGAACCCGTGGTCGTTCAATTTCTTACGATTTGAAGGCTGAAATGTGCGTTTTGGCATTGTTCTCTTTCTACGTCTCTTATTGCCTGGCGGTTCATGTCGCCGGATCGCCACCCCGGCGTCGGACACTCCAGACACCACGGCAGAGCCTGTTAATATAGACATGGATTCCGATCAGTCAAGGGCGTTATGTGGTCATCAGATTCGGTCTATCTGGAAAAAACGGCGGCTTTTCGTAGGATACGAAAGATAATTAGAAATATTTTTGGCATATACCTTCTTGGAAAAAAGTCTCTCGTATCTCAGACCGGCCTGGATTATTCATTATTTACGCTCGAACTGACCTCCGTCCCTCAGGCGAAAGACACATGTAATTGTTTGCATATGAGACTGCGGAGGCGCTAAATCCAATTCTCGTAAATGAAATTTACGGCGCCAGTAAAGTTGCGAAAGCCCCGACAGGCGACTCCAGGTTTGTCGAGTTGCCACATTTCGCACGCCGCTCCATATTCTCAGCGGATGATTTCAGTTAGCTCAAGTTGTTTTATAGCAACAAGATGAAAGAGAGTTGTGATTCTTATCTGCGACGATTTGTGAACCAGCAAGAGCGCTTTTTGCTTGAGATGCACATAGCAAGCTAATAAATGGTCTGATTAGTCCATGATTATGACGGTACGAATGGTCCTATCTTGCGCTTGAGTTGAGGGGCGTCATTTCCCGGTTTTTCTGGATAAGGAACGGCTGATAGTGACAACGCCGTGTGTGTGATTTAGAGTTGTGTGTGGTTGAGACCTGGATTGGCTTGAATAAGGGTCCTGGGATCTAATCAATTTTTGGAAGTTTATCCCGAAAATTCTGTTGACAAATCTGGATGTCACTTGTATATTCACCCTTGGACGATTGGTACATTCCTCAGAAACAAAGACCTTACAATTCTATTTAGATTCGCATTAGCACAAACCCGAAGCATGTCTACACCGAACTTTCCGACTGTTTGTTGTCTATCTTAGTACTTCTTTCTCGGCCGCCTGTGTGGCGGATTGATCCTACAACTGGCAGCTAAGAGCTGTCGATATTATCGGTTGGTCAGGGTGGCGGTTGTGACATCAGCCAGCTTCTAATCGGTCTGCGAAAGTGGCTATCAGCCATTGAGTTGTCGAAGAAGTCACAGAATTTGGAATTGAATGAACAGTGGATTTTCGATTTGCGCGTTTCAAAGGAGTGAATGGTACGAGGTTTGCATGGTAGTTTCGTCAATAGCTGGAGGCTCTCAGATTTGCGAGTATTCCGTGATCGGGCGAACATTGAATAGGATGTGATGAGGAAAATATGAAATTTCGGGTAAATCGTTTACTTACATTGCGATATGTCCTGGCAGCCGTCATTGCGGGCGCTCTGACCGGACCCAGGCCGGCTCAGGCGCAGGTCGATTTGATTGTGACTGCAGGTGACGTAATTGCGCAAGCAGGTGAACAGAATACTGTTATCCCTATATTTTTGGACAATTTTTCAGATACGGTCGCCGGAGTTGAAATCTGGATTCGTCTGGGACGGCCCGGGGTGGCCGTTTTTCAGACCAACACTTCCACGGTTATAGACACGACTCTCTGGAATTGTAACGCCGGGGTCTTTCCCAGTTGCACTGATTCTTCGCAAGTATTCGACACGCTTTTATTCTGGCGCTGTGTGCCTGAGGGCGCCTTTCCGGCCTGCACCGATTCAATCCAGGTCATTGATTCCGTGCTGGGAATTGATTGGTTTACTACCGCCACTTACGACTTTTTGCATACCGCTCTAAAACAGGTTACCACAGGAAATTTTAGTACGAGCGGGACGCTGATGGACGGATGGGACTTTGTGAACTCCAGTCCGCTCGGAAACGGTGATCTGGACATCAAGATTTCGGCTCTGGCTGATGAAGCCGGGGGACCGGTCGTACCGGGAATTGGCCAGCAAACCGGCGGTGTATTGATAAACCTGCTGGCCGATATTATTTTGCCCGATGAGGACACCAATCGCACGCTGTTTATCGAAATTGTCGCTCTGCCGCTTGATAATTTCTCATTTTCTGATCCAGACGGAAACACGATTGGTATCACCACCTTTGTTGATACCGTTATAGATACATCTTATTTTTTGTGCATCCAGAAAGTATTCGTTGATCCGGATACGATTTGCGTTGAGTATGTTGAAAAGGACACTCCGCCCTTTGATTCGATTTCTATCGACACCATAACGCAGCTGCGCGGCGTATTAGATACGACAAAAGTTCTCCATTTTAACGGAACGCTGACTGTATTGCTTCCGCCGGATTGTTTGTGCGGGGACGCAAATGGAGACACAAAAGTAAACATTGCAGATATTACTTATCTGATCGCCCGCATATTCAACTTTGGACCGGCCCCTGTCTGTGGCGTACAAGTGACTAATTTCTCAGGCGACGCAAATGGGGATTGCAAAGTGAATATTGCGGATATCACGTTCTTGATAGCTCGAATCTTCAATTTTGGGACGGCCCCGGGTGGCTGTTGTGCGCCATAAGCGAAATCATTAGTGATAATGAAGAGTGACAAAAAAATGAGTATTCGAAGAGAAGGGGCGCTATCATCGTCCCCGCAATTCCATATTCTTACTTTCGGCGAGAGTGTCAACAGACTGTTTGCCGATTATAACTTCAATGTACTTCTCCGGAATGCGTTGGTTCGCTCCGGCAATCAAAAAACACTCCGCTCATGAGCGCGGAGACAGCAGCTTAACGGCGGCTTAACAGTAATTTAACAGTAGTTTAAACAAATGAAATTCGCTCCCGGCCCCTGAAGGCCGGGGCGAAGGTAATTTTACGGCCGTTGGCCGGTTCAATTCAAAAACGTGTCTGCAAGAGAAAACAATGACGATCAAGGGACGATTAAGTAACGACGAATAAAGAAAAAATAAACCGCCGGGATACACCTGATTACGGTTGCCTGAGGTACCGCTTCGCGGGGCCTCTGCGCGCCAATCTGCGAAGAGTGACTCTTCAAGTATCACCGGCACGAACCGCTAACCCGTATTAATGCAAAGTGAGGTGGAAACGCTAAAGAAGAGGTTTTGATTTATTTTGACGGTTCATTTATCCATGGCTCTTGGATAATGAATCTGAACTGAATTCTCAGCGATGATCCATATTGATAATGATTTTGATTGATAATCTTTGTTGATTGTCGCCGGAGAGTTTTGTAATGATTGCAGAACGGCCCTTCGGGCGGCTTGCCGCCTGTATGGAAAAGACTGTAATCAATTAACACGCGCTCGAAAGAAAGGAAATGATCCAATGCGTATTTGCTACGAATACAACATCCAGGACAGATTTGTGGCTCTCATCTGCCCGATTGGCGTATTTGGTAATTTGGCTAATTCGTATTGTAGCCAGGATTCTCGCGCAAGTGAGAAAACAGGCTTTATTAAGATCACAACTATTAATGTAGGAGTGCAAGATGAGTCGTAAATTACTTACTCTTGTATTAACCTCTGTTTTCGTTCTTTCTTTTGGGCTTTCAGCATTCGCTCAGAACGCTGATCAGAAAATAGAGATAACGGGAGGTACAGCCCCAATATTTCCTGACACACTTAATGGTTTAAACCATCAAGTTGGAAATTCGGCCACGTACAATTACCTCGTTTCAATTAACACAAACGGACTGCAAATGAACGCTGCGTCTTTGGGACTGGTATTGTACAGTCCTGACGGATCGCTCAATCCTTCCGGCGCAACAGTTTCGAACGCCAGTATGACTCCGTTTTGGAATAACCCTATACAAATCTGGGCCTTCGGACCGCAGTTGAACACCTCCATGATAACCGGCTCTCTGCCGGAGCTAATTCTTTATGGTGGAACTGGAAACGCGAAGGAGCCAAATGACTCTGGTGGTGGATTGCAGAACAATGTCTTCGTCGGCGCGATAACATTTGATGTTACGTTTAGCGCAAGCGGAGTGTTCTGTATTGACTCCAGTTTCTTCCCGCCGGCGACAGATTTTCTCGCAATTGATCTTTCGGGAAATTCGATCGGCCCGAATTTGGTTGGTGGTAGTGGTGACATAGGTGTTGGCGGCGTTAGCCCGTCGGCTTTCTGTGTGACCACATTCCTGATTCCGGATTTACCTCCGACGCCTAATCCGGCAAACCCGAGTTCAGCTGAAGCGAGTCACTGCGACGTGCTGAACGTGACGGTTACAGCATCTGATCCGGATGATGAAAATGATCCGATCAGCTACAGCGCCACCACAAACGGCGCCGGTACTGTCATAGTCGATGCCGCCGGGAATGTGTCTTACACGCCGGATCCTTCGGATGTAGGCAACGCGAGTCTTACCATTACAATCAATGCCGCCGAGCCAGATGGCCCGAACACTGACATGGTCGTTGACCTTACCATTAGCAACGTGCCCGTGTCATTGACATGTCCGTCTGATCTGGCTGTTGCTAAGGGCAACAGTGTCACCACGCCGGCGCCGAATGGCGTTGATCCTGACGCTTGCGACCTGTTGGTATACAGCTTCGTGAGTGTCAGTCCGGCGATCGCTGGTACGAGTTCCATTACGGTTAATCCCGCGACTGGAGCTATCACGTTTATCACCTCCGAAGCTGACGCTCCGGGCGTGGACCAGATCTTCACGATTTGCATCGAAGTGACTGATGGTATTTCCACAGCCGGGTGTTGCATTGATATCAACGTGCTCGACACCGCTCCGTTCTGCATCGCGATCGAAAGGGTCGATGATGTGTTCCAGGGCGGCGGCCAGAGCGTTGACATAGTTTTCGAGGGTGGATCCAACGAAGTCGGCGGTTTCGATTTCCTGGTCCAGTATGACAACTCTGCTCTTTCTCTGGCTGGAGTTTCGGAAGGCAGCATCTATTCGGCCAACGGCTGGGAATTCTTTGATTTCCGCTTTGGCCCGAATGGAAACTGCGGCGGCGCATGCCCGTCCGGCAAGGTCCGTATTATCGGCCTGGCTGATAAGAATGACGGAAGTCCGGGTGGAAACACCGCGCTTGTCGCGGGTAACACGTTTGCTTCACTGGACTTCCTGGTTTCTAATGACCGGAACCTGGGCGGTCAGTTTGTACCGATTCGTTTCTGCTGGCTGTCTTGCGGCGACAACTCGCTGTCAAGCCCCGGCGGTGACACTCTGTACATCAGCCGGAATGTGTTCGACTATGTGGGAACCGACCCGAGCAATCAGGACCCGGCTACCGCAGGTCGCGCGAACATCACCGGCAACGACCAGACGTTCCAGACTTTAACGGGCGCTCCGGACGAGTGTGACGTTTCAGGCGGGCAGGGAAAACCTTCCCCGCTTCGCTTCGTCGACTTAAAGAACGGTGGTATCGGGATCGTAGATCCCAGAAAGATCGATGGTCGTGGTGACATTAACCTCAACGGTATCTCCAACGAGATCGCCGATGCTGTTATTTACACCGCGTACTTCGTTTCCGGTCTTTCCGCTTTTGACGGTCTAATCGCCGTATCCGGCCCGGACGCCGCAGAAGCTGCAATCGCAGCTTCTGACGTCAATGCTGACGGTATTCCGCTATCTGTCGCTGACCTGGTCTATCTGATCAGAATCATCGTCGGTGATGCGCTGCCGATCAACAAGCTGGCGCATGGCGCAAACAGCGTAGAATTTTCCACCCTGAACGGCGTCATTTCAACTGACACCGAGCTTGGCGCTGCGTTGTTTGTGTTTGACGGTAACGCTGATGTTAAACTGCTGGCT
>JADFNA010000302.1 GCA_022563625.1 Candidatus Zixiibacteriota bacterium | reverse complement strand
GAGTTTGACCGTTTCAACGGCAAAGCGGCTGGCCGGCTGGCCATCCAGCGCTCCGGCGCCTGACGAAAAAACCTCTATGTCGTCAACACCTGAGTCTGTCACAAGCTTCCTGAACGCCGCTTCGGCCATCGGTGAGCGGCAGGTGTTACCGGTGCACACAAACATTATGTTGAATGCCTCTCGTTTGTTGTTATCTGATCTGTCCTGGTTCATTGAAGAAACACTCATGGACGATGCGCCCGGTCCAGGCGCTGTTGTGAGATTGCTCCCTCGCGCAACATCACTGCGCCGGACTGTGAGCAATCAACAACCGAAGAGACTTTTCCCGCCAGTCTTCCCCCATCGAGGACCAGCGCAACTTCTCCGGTAAACTCAGCGGCGATTTCCTGAGCAGAGTTTGACTGCGCCGAGCCAGACAGGTTTGCGCTGGTGGCGGTCAGCGGCGCCTGGACCGCTTCTACCAGAGCGCGAATCAGCGGTGAATCAGGGACCCTTACGCCGATCTTGTTGTGTGTGATAAGCGCCTGTGGCAATTCCCGCGCCGCATGTTCTGTGGCGCTCAGGACAAGTGTCAGCGGTCCCGGCAGAAACTCATTCGCCAGACGGAGGGCTGCGTCAGTTCTTTTACCAAATTTCCAGATTTCTTCGACAGAGGAAACAAAAATTGCCGATGGCGCCCGGTCGGAGCGTTCCTTTATCTCAAACACTCGGGCCAGCGCCGTAGCGCTGTCGGCGCGGGCTACAAGAGCGTAGCGCGTATCTGTCGGCGCAACAATAACCGATCCGGAGCGAATCAGCTCTGTTGCCAATGAAAGCGCGCGCTTGTCTGGCTGATGTGAGTCAACAGCAACGATTTTGACCAGCTCAGAGATCACTTCAATCATCGTCCAGGCTATCTCCCGGTGTATCATCAAGCGTGTCATCAAGTGTGTCGACCCACACCCCGAGTGTTTCTCCGTAAAAGATTTCATTGCGCAGAGAATCATAGTAGGCTGACAGCGCCGAATCAGACACCAGAACAGCGCCAGGCGACACCCTAACCCGGGTTACCCAGCTGTCAGGATAGCCGGCGGGCTTGACAAACTCCCGCAGATACGTGATTGCCGTTTTGCGTTCGGGAAAATCACCAATGCGTACTTTGAAATACGGCACCTCATAATCCAGTGTCGCTGTATAATCAAAGATTTCCTGCGCAACTTCCTTTTCCAATGACGCTTCGGTGAACACCCGGGTATTCAACAACTGAATACGATATGTGTCATACGCTTCGACCGCTGAACTGTCTGTGACAACCCCGCTGTCTGCGGCGGGCGCCGGGTCCACTGGCAGGGCGCTGTCGCCAACAGCCCGGGCTGGCAGTGAGTCGCGATAAATATCGGTAATAATGCTCCGGTCCCGGTCGAGGCTGAGCGGATCAAATCTCAATTCGGCCTCAGGCTGTGGGCGGGTTCCCGGCTCCTGATTCGCGCCGCCATGCGGCCGCTCTTCAGAGTCGACTTTGCCTTTCGCCCCGCATGACAACGAAACCAGCGCGATCAATACGACAACGGCCCCCGGCAGCGCCAGCCGCAACAGCCCGATTAACCAAATCACAAGCAAGCCTTTATCGTGCGGCCTCTCTTCAAAAATACTTTTCATGGTCCTTAAGCTGGCTGACCTGCTTGAGAAGGGATTTTAATTCGCCCACTTTCGTCTTATGCGCCACCAGAGTTGTATTGCCCGATCTGACTATCACCAGGTCCGAGACCCCGAGCGCCGCGATTAACCCGTCGCTTTCGTTATACACCGTCAGCTCATATGACTCTGACAGGGCCACATTGCCAATAACAACATTTCTATCTGTGTCAGGCTCCATAAAACGCTCCAGAGCATTCCAACTGCCGACATCATCCCAGACAATATCTGCGCGCATGGTGAGCGTGTTTTCCGCCTTCTCCAGTACAGCAAAATCAATCGAAATGGCATTAGCCGCTTTGTAGAGCTTTTCGCGGGCCGCGTTTTCGTTGTCTTTGCCTATTACGGATGCGTATTCTCTCAGCAGTTTGAATGCGTCCGGGCAATGCTGTTCGATTTCCGCCATGATGGCCTTGACTGTCCAGATAAACATGCCCGAATTCCACAGATGCTCACGGCCATAGAAGTACTTTTGCGCCAGCAGCCGCTGGGGCTTTTCGGTGAACTCAACCACTTTATGCACCGAGACCCCGGAGTCCACCTGGACGACTTCACCGAGCTTGATATAGCCGTAACCGGTTTCGGCCCGTGTCGGTACGATCCCGATGGTAATCAGTTTGTTTTCAGTGGCGGCCAAAGACGCCCCGAATTTGATTATCTCACGCAGGCGTTCGGGCGGGTTAATCAGATGGTCAGCCGAGAGAACGACCATCACACCTGCCGGATCGTCATGCTCAATATGGACCGCAGCCAGCCCGATGGCATAAAGCGTGTTCTTTCCTTCCGGCTCGACCAGCAGGTTTTCCTCTTTGAGATAATCTATCTCATCCAGAATCGCCTGGGAAATTGAGCGTCCGGTGACAATAATTTGCTTGTCCAGAGGCGCCAGCGGCAGGATACGATCGATGGTTTCCTGCAGCATGGTCTTGTCCGAGGCCAGTTTGAGAAGTTGTTTGGGGCGGTTTTTGCGTGACAGAGGCCAAAACCTCTCGCCTTTGCCGCCTGCCAGTATCACGCTGTATATCAAGGGCTTACCTTCACAATTCAGAGGGCCAAACGACCCGGTTCTATTTCATTATTTATCCGCCAGGCGACTGCACCGCGCCAGTGACCGATTACTCTGGCTGGCGCGGGCATTATACCCGGTTTCGATGATACTGGCCTTGTAAGTTTAAGTCAAGCAAGAGTATATGGGTTATTCCCAGAGTCTGTCCGCAGGGAAGAAAAAAAATGACAAAATAGATCGGTGGGTTAAACTCTGTGCTAAACTTGTCGAACTAATGATGAGGGATTCGTTTCATATCCGGACGAAGACCCGGAACTCTCTTAACATAATTCATAAGGCCCGTTGAGGGCGCCCGTTCGGAGAGATATAGATCGAAGAACTTCATTAACCGGCCTGTGAACCAGGCCAAAACCTGAGGACAGTTGTGATGAAGAAAGCAATTATCACAGTAGTGGCGCTTTTTGCGCTGGTGTCAGTAAGTTCGGCCGCAAACATCGGCACGACTTTTGGCGCGCTCACCACCGCCAAGACGATTCAAAAGGGAGAGCTCTCCCTGGGTGGCCGTCTTGGCCTGGCCGACGCGACATCGTTCGCCGGCTCGATTACCTATGGTATCGCCGATAACGCCGACATGCGTTTCCAAATCGGTTCGTTGGATCAGACCGCATTTGAAACCGGCCTGGCGTTTGGCGGCGAGTTCAAATGGCAGCTTTCAAAAAACCGGTCCGCCAACAATTCCAGAGCGCGCGCTTCCAGACGCTCTGCGAAATCTT
>JADFNA010000301.1 GCA_022563625.1 Candidatus Zixiibacteriota bacterium | reverse complement strand
GCCGCTAGGCCCGCGCCGACAGCGGCAGCCGCGATGATGTTGTGCCCACAAGCGTGGCCGATTCCGGGCAGCGCATCGTATTCGGCGCAGATGGCGATGTGGAGCGGCCCGCTGCCGGCGCGCGCGACGAACGCCGTCGGCAACTCGCAGACCCCGCGTTCGACCTCGAAGCCACCCTCCTCAAGCGCGTCCGCGACCCAGGCGGACGACTTCTCTTCCTCGAACTTCAACTCCGGATTGGCATTGATCTTGTGGCTAAGCTCGATCAGCCCATCGCGGGCCAGATCGAGTCGTTCTCGGGCAGCTTGCTTCGGTTCCATACGTACTCCTCCCAGCTAACGCGCTAGGGCGGAGTATAACAGTGAGGGAGCGATATCCTAGGGGATTCGAGACCACGCTACGACTTCTTCCCACTGGAACAGGCCGTAGTAGCTGCCGATGCGCTGGAGGTCGTCGGTGAGCAGCTTCGCGCCGCTGCCGTCAGCGCGCATGAGCCAGATCTCGGCGTGCACTTCCGGTTCAGGCGTGCCCAAGTCATTCACCATACGCTGGCCGTTCGTGCGCAGAAAGAGGATGGACTCGCCATCTGCCGACCAGCGAGGCAGGAAATCCAGGCTGTCCGGGTCGGCGGTGAGCTGCCGTGCGTTGCCGCCTTCTGCATCTACGACCCAGATCCCCTCGCGTGGACCTTCGAACTTACCGATGTCGAGTCGCTGCGTCGTCCAGGTCGCCTGCGAGGACTGGAAGGCGATACGGCTGCCGTCCGGCGACACGGCGGGCCACGCATCGGAGCGGGCGGAGAGGTCATAATGACCGCCTATGGCATCCACGGGCGTGGGCAGGCGCTCCGGCTCCTCAGCGATGACCGTCGCGCCGGGCACACCAGCCTCGGCCAGGGCCAGCGTCTTCCAATTCGTGAGATCGCGTCCACCTCCTATCGTGAACACGAAGCGGTGGCTGCCCGGGAACCAGTCGAGGAGTGCCCAAGAGCGGAGCATGACGCCGTGGTACACAGGTTGCCCCTCGTCTTCCGCGACGGTGAGCAGAGCGACGCCATCTGCCATGAGTGACGCGGATAGCGTCGTAGGCTGGAATGCCAGATAGCGACCATCGGGAGACCACTGGATGGCGCCTATCCCTTTGACACCGATGAAACTGGACTGGGGAACACCGGTACCACTGTCCCACGCCTGTTGGACTTCGTCCACCAGCACCACCGGCTGCGGTTCGCCACCCTCAGCGTCGACCACATAGAGCCCATTCTCTTCTGGGATTTCGGCCTGGGCGCCGGGCTGTTCTGGTCTTGCTGAAATGCGCGCCAATCAGACAGGAATTCGTCGGCCGACTGATACCGCTCTGAACAGCTCAAGGCCAGCAGCTTTTTGAATATCTCCAGCGCCGCCCGTGGGGTCCGCGAGGGACTCGAATCAAGAAACAGTTCACCCTGACGGGTAAAATTTGGAGTCTTACCAAAAACCATTTGGTGCATAATTACACCGAGGGCATACAAATCGCCCCGGCTTGAGGCGCCTTTTTCCGGCGGGGCATACCAGTTGCGCCGGGTCGTGTAATGGGGCGGCATGCCGAAGTCTGTGAGTTTCGGTGTATCGTGATCATCAAAAAGCACGTTCGACGGACGAAGATTACCATGCACGATCCCGTTCTGCGCGGCAAACGAGAGAGCGCCAGCAATTTTGGCCCCGAGTTCAAATGTCTCCCGCCAATCGTACTTGCGCACCATGCGGTCAGCCAGGGATCCACCGGGGGCATATTCCATAACCACGACAGACTTGGCGCTATCGCCGCCTGCTCCGAGAATTGTTATGATGTTTTCATGGGTGAGTTTTGCCAGGCGCTGCGCCTCCGCCTGTCCGGCGCCTCCCTGATTGGTCCGTTTGATAACGATCAGTTTTCTTGATTGTGACTCTTCCACCAGGTAGGTCGATCCATGGGAACTTTCGCGAATAGTATCCAGAAAACGGCACTTGCCGACGATCCCTTCAACTCCACGCACGGCGACGTGCGAGGGGTCAACGGCGCTCTGCTGCGAGTGCGAGGACACCAGATCGAGCAATTCATCTTTGAAGGCGACCGCGGATTGGTAGCGCTCTTGGGGAGTGGGCGCCAGCGCCTTTTCAATTATCATGTCAAATCTTTTTGGAATATTTGAGTTAATCTCTGAAGGAAGTGTGAAATTCCCCAACGGTTTTTGCCCGACCAGGGCCTCATAGAGCATAACACCGACCGCGTAAATGTCAGTTGTGTGGTCTACATTCGCGGAGGACAATTTCTGCTCGGGCGACATATAGGCCATTGTTCCCATCACGACGTCAACATTGGTCGTTTCGCCAACCGGGGTTTCGGCCAGATGGGCGATTCCAAAGTCTGCGACTTTAGCGATTCCATGCAGGTCAATGAGAATATTGGCCGGCTTTACATCGCGGTGGATCACTCCGTTCTTATGAGCATAGTCGAGGCCCTTGAGCGTCATGACAATCATATCCAGCCGGGTGCGCATCGGCAGGTTGGCCTGCTGAAGCGCTTCTTTGAATGACGCTCCCTCGACATATTCCATTGCGAAGTAATAGCGCCCGTGCGAAAACCCGCGATCAATGACATGCACGATGTTCGGGTGGTTCAGCCTGGCGATGGTCATTGATTCCCGGTCAAAGCGCCGTACGATTTCCGGGTCCTGGCTGAGTTTTGAAGAGAGAATCTTGACGGCGACTTCGCGATTCAGCTTCATTTGAATCGCTTTGTAAATCTCGGCGATCCCGCCCTGCCCGATCTTGGAGATCAGCTTAAAGTCCCCCAAAATCGGGGCGCTCTTGAGCAGAGATGATGTCGAATCCGTATCGGTTTGGGGACCGGAGATTTGCTGTATCTGATTCATGTCATTGTCTCATCTCAGCTTTATTGCGCATGATAGTTGAACTGCGCCTGATTCAGCCTGAGACGGCCGCTGCTCTGTCAGTTGAACTTTCGGACAAACTGATAACCCTGTCACTCAGAAAGAAACAGTCATAGACAACTTGTCGGCGTTTCCTGTTTTTTATTGATCAGAGAGACACGCGGCATCGGCGCCTGCGAAGAGTTTCAGGTTGCGACAGGGATCTGCCGGCCCTGACCCGGAATTAATCGCCGGAGAACTTTGCCGGAGGGTAATAGTGAGATGGGAAAGATAAAAAAAGCGGCCGACTAACTACTTAACGAGAAGCATTTTCTTTGTCTGAACACCGAGGGCGCTTTTCAGCCGGTAGAAATAGACGCCGCTGGGAAACTTGGACGCGTCCCAGGAAAACTTGTGATCGCCGGCCGGAAGAACTCCTGAATGCAATCGTTCCACGGATTGTCCCAGCACGTTGTAAATCTCCAGGGTGGCCGTTGAACGTGCGGGCAGAGAAAAACCGATGGTTGTCGAGGGATTAAACGGATTCGGATAATTCTGATTGAGTTGAA
>JADFNA010000300.1 GCA_022563625.1 Candidatus Zixiibacteriota bacterium | reverse complement strand
TGTGCTCAAAAGCACTGTACCGGTCGGAACAGCGGAGCGAATCAGGGAAATGCTCTCCAGTAACGGCGCCGCCAACAAACAAATTTCGGTCATCAGCAATCCAGAATTTCTTCGCGAAGGAAGCGCCGTTTATGACTTCTTCCATCCCCAGCGGATTGTCATAGGCGGAGATTCGCCCGAATCAGTTGATTCGATCGCCCACATTCATCGTCTGGGAATGAAAGACCGCGCCCCGATTGTGGTGACCAATAACGCAACCGCGGAGATGATCAAGTACGCCTCGAATGCGTTTCTGGCCACAAAAATTGGGTTTGCTAACGAGCTTTCGGGTGTGTGTGACGAGATGAAAGTTAATGTATTGGAAGTCGCCCGCGGAATGGGACTCGATCCGCGAATAGGAGCGGAGTTTTTGAGTCCGGGTCCGGGCTGGGGGGGCTCGTGTTTGCCCAAAGATGTGAGCGAGTATATAGGTCTGGGAAGCGCCCAGGGGCTGGAGATGCATATCGCCCGCGCCGTGTTAGAGGCCAATCAAAGCCATCACGCTCGAGTTGTCGACAAGGTGAAAAAGCTTGTCGGCAAATTATCCGGCGCGAAGATTGGTGTTCTCGGACTTTCGTTCAAAGCAGATACCAGTGACATGCGTAATTCACCTGCTATCCCGATTGTCTGGGCGCTACGGGAGAGCGGGGCGCATGTCCTGGTTTTTGATCCGGCTGTCGGCGAGGAGGCCGCTGAAATGTTTCCCGGAGTGGAATTCGCGTCAGGCGCCGCCGATGTCGCTGACGGAGCGGATTGCATTTTAATTCTCACTGAATGGCAAGAATTCCAAATGCTCGACTGGGCCGCGATCGGGTCCGGCATGCGCCAGCGCAACCTGGTGGACGCCCGCAACCTGCTGACACCCGAAACGCTCAGGCGTTACGATTTCAAGTATGAGAGTATGGGGCAGGTGTAACTAAAAAGTAACGAACACAGTCCATGAGCCCAGACAAAGCACAATCAGTGAGCGCTGATAACAACGCGGTTGATTCGCCTTCAGGCGTTCCGCCGCGTTCGCATCAAGAGCGCCCTTCACAGCCAACCTTTACAGGTTCGGGCATGCGCGCATTGCTGTATTCACACGACACACTGGGACTGGGGCATATCAGCCGGACCGCAAAGATTTGCCGGGCGCTCAAATGCGCCTATCCCGAGTTGTCAATACTGGTTGTGACCGGCTCTCCCGTGTCAATTCAGGCCCGGCTTGGCGACGGCGTGGATTACATTAAGCTGCCATCAGTTAAGAAGCTCGCCGATGAACGCTACACCAGCCGGGAACTGAAAAATTCATTCGAACGGACATTGGCGCTGAGGTCACAACTTATCCTGAGCGCTGTGCGTGAATTCGCGCCGCATGTGATGCTGGTGGACCATGCCCCTCTGGGAGTCAAAGGCGAGCTTTTACCGACATTCTCCTGGCTGGCGGCCCATGACAACTGCACACAGGTGGCGCTAGGATTGCGCGATGTGCTGGATGAACCGTCGTCTGTCATTGAGCGCTGGAAAAAACAGGGAGTGTACGGCGTCCTGAGAGACACATATAAGCGGATACTCATTTACGGTGATGCGAATGTATTCAATCCGGTGATCGAGTATGAATTTCCGCAGGATATTGCGGCCAAGACCTCTTTCTGCAATTTTGTCTCAGATCACCGCCAGGCCCATACGCAATTGTCAGAGAATGGCGACCGCGCCCCGGAAAAACAATCTGTAGTCGTCACTATCGGGGGAGGTGATTATTACGGCCGCGAAGTTATCGGGACATATTTAGATGCGTTGAAGGAATT
Organism: Candidatus Zixiibacteriota bacterium; assembly: GCA_022563625.1. Taxonomy (GTDB): domain Bacteria; phylum Zixibacteria; class MSB-5A5; order GN15; family JACZUZ01; genus JADFNA01. The sequence goes on along the minus strand of JADFNA010000300.1, from coordinate 1,635 downwards.
CGCCGGCAGAGTAGATTTCACGAGTGAGATCATAACCGGCCCGTTGATTGATCCGGCGCTGTTTGCCGAGCTGTGCGGCAAAGCGCAGGGATTGCCGGTTGTACTGCATAAATCTGTCGATGATATCTATTCGTTGCTGCGCAACAGCGATCTGGTGATTGCCACCGGCGGCTACAACACGACGATTGAGGCTTTAACCTATGCCAACCGGGCCTTGATAATCCCGCGCGTGACAATGCGCAGAGAACAGCAGATTCGCGCAGATAAGCTGGCGTCACTCGGCCTGGTGTCAACGCTCCATCCGGAAACGCTCACAACCACACGGTTGTTCAGCCAGGTGGAACGCCAACTGGCGCTCTCGGAAACTCCCCTGGAAAAGGCGCGCAGGGAAAAGACAATTAAACTCGACAGCGCCGAACGCGCCGCCGAAGCGCTGGGTGAGATGTTGCAGAGCGCGGCCGCGAAAACAAAGATGGAGCGCTGACCGTGTCCGGCCTGCTAAAAATCGGCTATATTGTGAAGATGTTCCCGCGTCTGTCGGAAACATTTATACTCAATGAGATACTTGAGCTTGAACGAAAAGGCGCCGAAGTTACGATTTTTTCTATTAAGAAACCGAATGATGGCCGGTTCCATCCTCAGCTCAGTTCGCTAAAAGCCAAAGTTATCTACCTCGACGAACTTGACCCTAAGAAATGGCCGGCCTGGATAGGCGAACGCTGGCAGAGTTTGCGTGAATCACAGAGCGCCTTGTGGGAGGTTTTGGACGAAGCGCTGCAACATGGCGACAAAAACCTGGTTGATTTTATCTGGTGGAGCGCCTGGGTCGCGGTCGAGGCCCGAAAGCTCGGGCTGTCACATCTGCATGCGCATTTCGCCACAGCGCCGAGCACAGTGGCCTATTTTACCCATCGAATAAGCGGAATACCATTCAGTTTCACCGCGCACGCCAAAGATATATATGTATACACAATGGAAGAAACTCTGCTCAAGGAAAAAATTAACTCGGCATTTCGCATGATTACTGTCACCGAGTACAATAAGCGCAGTATTCTCGAACGCGCCCCCGAAATTGACCCTGGTAAAATCCAGGTCCTTTATAACGGAATAGACCTGGATCGTTTTTTCCCGCGCAACGATCGCCCGGCCGGCGGCTCTGCGGCAAACACGATCGTCGGCGTCGGCCGCTTGGTACCGAAAAAGGGATTTGAAACACTGATTGACGCCTGTCATATTCTTAAAGATAAAGGCGTTCAATTCAGATGTGTAATAGCTGGAGACGGCGAACTGGCTATGGCGCTGGAGGAAAAACGCGAGTCGCTCGGGCTTGTTCAGGACATCACTCTTCCGGGCGCAGTCAACAGTGATGAAGTCCTTGAGTTGATTCAGTCTGCGGCAGTGGTGTGTTTACCCTGCGCTGTCGGCGCGGACAATAACGTCGATGCGCTGCCGACTGTGCTTTTGGAGTCGCTTGCCTGTGGAATCCCGGCGATTTCTACATCAATCTCCGGCATACCTGAAATCATAGACTCACAGGAAAACGGCTTTCTGGTCGAACCCGATCAAGCAAAGCAACTGGCAGACAGTCTGGAGAAAGTATTAACTGATCCGGCGCTGAGAAAGGCGTTTGGCGCA
>JADFNA010000299.1 GCA_022563625.1 Candidatus Zixiibacteriota bacterium | reverse complement strand
GTCTGCAACAGCTCTGGCGGCAACATACCAACGCGAGGCCACCATTCCGTTCCCGCCAAAAACAAACACACCTTCTGTTACATAGTTTCGGGTTGCCCAGGCGAAAATCATCAATAGCGCAAGACCTGCTGTTACGGCGCTCAGTTTGAGTGTGCGAACACGGACAAACGAATTCTCGCCAAAAAACAGATCTCTAGAAGATAGCACGAGGGGCAACAGCAAATAGGCGAGCGCCCACACCTGTCCCAATGCCCTCACGTATGCAGCGCCTCCTGCCATGAGTCCTGCAAGAAGATACCATTTCATTCTGCTTGTTTTAATGCCCAAACTGAAAAACAGAAGAGCCACCGCGTGAATTGTGAAAAATGGTTGATCCGACAGAATGTTGCAACTCAATGAAAGAGATGTGGGAGAAATTGCCACTATAATCCCCGCGATCAAAGCGATCGACTTCTTCTCCGTAAGAAGGTGAGCAAGTAAGTAAATGAATACCGGCGCAAGTGAACCGAAAAGTATGTTCGCGCCTATCAAATATAGATAGTTGGATCCAAAGACTGATTGGATACCGGCGATAAGCATTCCGTAACCCGGTCCAATCCAGAATAGAAATTCTTCGCCATGGGAATTCTCTCCGGAAAGAATATATTCGGCCATAGCCAGATATGTTTTCGAATCTACGGTAAAAGTTGCCAATCCATCAATCCCGAGGTGTTGCAGAGCCAATAACAGATACATGCTTCTGGCAATTGTGCCCATAGAGAACAAGATCAAGAGATGCGTGCGAAGTTTGTTTCTAATAGCCATCTGAATGGGGTCAATAGTTTGTTATCCAGGTATTTTGGGATTGGTAAACTAATATGATTAGAAATTGCGCCAACCGTGCCAAGAATTCAGAATATGTCGCTCAATGCTCATAAATCAATTAATGTCTCCACCTATCCCATCGCAAGGTGAGAGGCGGTCCAGCCATCACTTTAACTTCAGCGGAGTCCTGTCGGCCCCACTTGCCAGAAATCACCCGCCAAACTATATTCTGCGTCGCTGAGATGAGCGTCGGGGGCAGATTAGAACCGTCCCTTTTTTTTCACGCGCAGCTCAGTTGGATTTTTCGCATCGCTCAGTTCGCCCGGGACAAAGTTTCTTAGAACTATTTTTTGAAAACTATAGCCGGGCAGCGGTGTATAATTTCAATTGTAACAGGCCACGAACAAGTGTAGATGGTGGTTGGTAACTTATTGTGAGGCATATAGATGAATGATCAACCAGGCGTCCCGATGATTGTCGCCGAGGGGCTGTGCAAGTACTATGGCCCGTTTGTTGCCGTTGAGGATATAAGCTTTTCCATTCCCAGAGGGCAGGTTGTGGCTTTTCTCGGCCCGAATGGCGCGGGGAAATCCACCACAATGAAAATCCTGAGCGGGTTTCTGGCGGCCAGCAAAGGGTCTGCGTCAATCGGCGGGCATGATATCACTACCGACCGGCTGGCGGCGGCGCGCATACTCGGCTATTTGCCGGAAAACGGGCCATTGTATGAGAACATGACGCCGCGCGAGCTTCTGGATTTTTTCGCCGAGGCGCGCGGGATGTCCAAGAAATACGCTAAAAACCGCCAGGAGGTTGTGATTGATCAATGCGCGGTTGCAGAAGCGCTGGATAAACCTATCAGCAAACTTTCGCGCGGGTATCGCCAGCGTGTCGGGCTGGCGATAGCGCTGTTGCATGATCCCGAAGCGCTAATTATGGACGAACCGACCGCCGGGCTTGACCCGAATCAGATTCGCGATTTCCGCATAAACATTAAGCGGCTCGGCAAGTCAAAGACAATTCTCATTTCGACGCACATTCTGCAGGAAGTCGAGGCGGTCGCCGACCGGGTGTTGTTCATACACGAAGGCCGTCTGGTGTTCGACGGGACCCCGGCGGAGCTGCGCAGTGACACTTCGCTTGAGCAAAGTTTCTATCGTTTGACTGACGCTGCGGTTAAGACAAGCGGAAACAGTCCGGCAATCACCGAGGAGGCGGCAGTATGAGCTCTGTCTTGAATCTGAACCGGGGCCTTGTTCTGGCGATTACGAAGCGCGATTTGCGTTCATACTTCATGAATCCGTCGGGCTATGTTTTCCTGACACTGTTTATTTTTCTCAGCGCGGCCGCGGCGTTTTGGAGCGAGAGTTTTTTCCAGAACAACCTGGCCAATCTCGACCAGCTCAACAAATATTTTCCGTTCTTGCTGTTGTTCTTTATTCCGGCGTTGACCATGAGCGTCTGGGCCGAAGAGCGCAAACAGGGCACTGACGAATTGCTGTTGACATTGCCGGCCACTGACCTGGAAGTCACGCTGGGTAAATATCTGGCGCTTGTGGGTGTCTACAGCGCCTCGCTGTTGTTATCACTCAGCCATGTGATAGTGCTGGCCTTTTTGGGCAGTCCGGATGTTGGGTTGATGTTTGGAAATTATGTCGGGTACTGGTTGATTGGGGCGGCGCTGTTGTCAGTCGGGATGCTGGCTTCGATGCTGACCAAGAACATCACGGTCGCGTTTGTCCTCGGCGCCGTGTTTTCTTCCTTTTTCATCTTCATAGACTCGCCGCAGGCGGCATTCACCGAAGTCTTCGGCAAATCAATCAGCGCTCTCGGCATGTTTACACACTTCCGCGATTTTTCCCAGGGCGTGATAAGCCTGACCGGTATTCTGTATTTTCTGTCGATAGTCATTGTTGCGCTGTATTTGAACGTGGCGATCCTGGGGGCGCGCCACTGGAAAGCGCGCCAGGTGAAATTTGGCATGGCATCTCATTATACGGTCCGCGCGCTGGCGCTGCTGATTGCCGCGCTGAGTTTGAACTCGATTGTGGCGCATGCCGCGTTGCGGCTGGATGTGACATCCGAAGGGCTTCATTCGCTCTCGGAGCGCACCGAAGCGCTGTTGTCCGAATTGAGCGATGACAGGCCGGTGCTGATTCAGGCTTTCATCAGTCCCAATCCGCCCAAAGAATTTGTTGAAACGAAGGCGAACCTGCTTAGTTTTTTGACAGAAATAGACGCGCTCGCCGGTGACAAAGTCCAGGTGTTGATTCATGAAACCGAGCAGTATACGCAGGAGGCCCGTGATGCGCGCGACAAGTTTGGCATCAATTCACGAGGGGCGCTGACAGTCAGCGGCCAAACAGGCGAAGCGCAGGTGTATATGGGTGTTGCGTTCACTTGCGGCGCGCGTGAGGATGTCATCCCGTTTTTCGAACGGGGTTTGCCTGTCGAGTATAGCCTGACACGCAGTATTCGGACTGTCGCGCAAACTGACCGAAAAAAAATTGGCGTCATGACAACAGAGGCAAAAGTTTTCGGCGGGTTTGATTTTCAAACATATCGGAGTTCACCTCCCTGGCCGGTAGTAGAAGAGCTGCGCAAACAATATGAAGTGACACAAGTGTCTTCCAAGGAGCAAATCACCGAAGAGCTCGA
>JADFNA010000298.1 GCA_022563625.1 Candidatus Zixiibacteriota bacterium | reverse complement strand
TTCCGGTTCACGTTCGAGCCTGTCGGCGCTTTTTTTACGCCTGCCCAAAGAGGTCTGCCAATCAATGTCGAAGATACATGTTAAATCCGGCATGACTGCGCCGACAGTTTGTGATCGGCAGCGCTCGATCAGCTTCAAATCCAGCCCGCGGCCATACCCCTGATAGGCGACTGTCGAATCATGAAAGCGATCACTGAGAACGATTGCCCCTTCCGAGAGCGCAGGAATAATTGTTTGTCGAACGACCTGTCCGCGTGATGCAAGGTATAACCAGAGTTCCGGATAGGGTTCTATTGCCAGGTTTCTATCCAGCAGAATCTTGCGTATTTTTTCGGAGACCGGCGCCGAACCGGGTTCGCGGACAGCGCTAACACGGTATCCGAGTTTGCGCAAATACTTTGCGGCCAATTTCGCCTGGGTTGATTTGCCACATCCGTCTATCCCTTCAAAACTGACAAACAGCCCGCGCCTTGGTCTTTTTGGCGTTCGCGTTTCCATCCTCAGATCAATTGATTGCTAAAACAAGTATAGCGGTTTCACTAAACATCGGACAAAAAAAGCGGCGGGTAGCCTCACCCGCCGCTTGCTTGTTTCATGTCTGTCACACCGCCCGGGGCTACTTGGCCAGCGCCGCCTTTTTGAGTTTCGACATCTTCTTGCGCGATGTGATAGTGGTGACACTTGTGCGCGTCACAACAGTCTTTGCTGGCGCCGGTTTTTTCATAGTGATCTTTGTTCTTGGCGTCTTTAAAATCTTCAATTTCATCTTCTTAGATTTGGACTTCTTGCTCATCTTCGGACGGGAAGTGTGTTTCCAGCCGTATTTCTCGATGAACTCTTCGGTCATATCTCGCGCGACATCATCATGATACTGCACCGGTGGAGATTTTTTGAAATATGCTGAGGGTCCTTCCAATACCCCGGAGATTCCGTTGTCCAGCGCCAGCTTGCAGCAACGCACAGCGTCAATCACGACTCCGGCCGAGTTCGGCGAATCCCAGACTTCCATTTTTAACTCAAGATTTAACGGCACATTGCCGAATGTCGTGCCTTCCATGCGGATATAGGCCCACTTGCGGTCCGTGAGCCATTCGACATAATCCGAAGGCCCGATATGCACATTACTCGCGCCAATATCATAGTCAAGCTGTGATGTGACAGCGTTGGTTTTGGAAATCTTCTTGGATTCCAGGCGCTCACGTTCGAGCATATTCAAAAAGTCAGTGTTGCCGCCGACATTGAGCTGGCTGGTGCGCTCCAGACGCACACCGCGCTCGAGGAACAAACGGGTCAGCACCCGATGCGTGATAGTCGCGCCGACCTGGGATTTGATATCATCGCCAATGACCGGCACGCCTTTTTCCTCAAAGCGCTTTTGCCAGTATTTCTCACGGCCGATAAAAACCGGAATACAGTTCACAAACCCGCAGCCGGCCTCCAGAATCTGCTCGACATACCATTTGGTGGCCTCTTCGGAGCCGACCGGCAAATAGCTGACAACGACATCAGTCTTGGTGTCTTTGAGCAGTTTGACAATGTCCACTGTGTCGCCCGGCGCTTTTTCAATAATCTGCGAGAGATACTTGCCCAGCCCGTCGTGGGTCATGCCGCGCTTGACTGTTAGGCCGGTTTTCGGCACATCTGAAAACTTGATGGTGTTGTTTGGTTTTGTGAAAACCGCGTCGGCCAGGTCTTTGCCGACTTTGTTCTTGTCAATGTCGATGGCGGCGGAGAACTCTATGTCGCGGATATGATACCCGCCCAGATTGACATGCATCAACCCGGGGACAAACTCGTCGTCTTTGGCGTTCTTATAGAACTCCACTCCCTGCACAAATGATGAGGCGCAATTACCGACACCGATAATCGCCACCCTAACTTTACCCTTGGCCATATTGGCAATTTCCTTTCATTATAGTCGCTGTCTGGACTGAAAGCTTGAGATTAGCGGTCAACTCGTCAGAGCCCATAAAACAACTAATGTTCTCAGATTCAACAACTTACCCGGACGACGAAGAGCCCTATCCAGCCCACCCGCCACGGGATGTGGGGGTATATAATAGTAAGAAATGGGAGCGAGGGCAAGGGGCGAAGTCGATCCATTGCGATATGTCTTGCGCATCATTATAATGCTCGTAAGAAGTGTCTGAGGCGAGTTCGGCCTAGCGCCAATGTAGCGAAAACCGTTATTCCGCGCTAGTCCCGTTTAGTCGATAGTTTTTGTTTGAAGCAAGAGGAGGTCAACATGTCAACCGTTCCCAAACGAGTCATCGATAGATACAGAAAAGAAGTTCCAAGACTACAGAAGGTTTTAAAAACCGCATCAGATCGAGACCTAAACGAAGCAGATACTGTTTCAATCGTAAAAGGTATCTTATCCGATGTTTTTGGGTTTGATAAGTACTTGGATATTACAAGCGAATATGCGATACGAGGGACCTATTGCGACCTCGCTATAAAGATGGACGATAAGATCCAATACCTGATAGAAGTAAAAGCTGTTAGCATCACTCTCAAAGAGAATCACATGCGCCAAACAGTGAATTATGGAGCGAATCATGGAGTTCAATGGGTTGTCCTAACCAACGGTCTTATTTGGAATGTTTATAAGATCAATTTAGAGAAACGAGTTGAATCTGAACTCGTTTTTACGGTCAATTTTCTTGACGTAAATCCGCGTCGCAAAGAAGATCAGGACATGCTTTTTCTGTTGTCAAAACGGGGAGTTGCTAAATCCGCTCGGGAGGAATACTATACTCGCGTGCAAAGTCTGAATCGATTTATCGTCAGCTCGCTAGTCATGAGCGAACCGTTTATTACTAACTTACGCAAGGATATTCGGAAATTGACCAATGGCATGAAAGTGGAAAACTCAGAAATTGAAAACATTCTTCAAAACGAGGTATTGAAGAGAGATGTAACTGAAGGTGATGAAGTAGCAAAAGCGCGAAATAGAATTAACAAAATGTTGCGCAAAGGTACGCGCAAGGTGCGACGTAGAAAAGCGCTAAGCCCAGTCGCAGTATCAAACGGGAACGGTGATGGTTAGAACTTGCCCGTAAATCTGATTTACAGGTTTGCGTCAACCCCCAGCTCCCACCCGCGCTCAATCTTCTCCAGCTATTACCCGGCTCGGGATTAGCCTCTAGTAGAATACTGCCGAGACCTCTCAAATAAGGAGATCGTGGTTCTCAATTGTCTGCGCTACGCCGCTGGCTTGCGGTCTTGCAAATTCACTATATAATATCTGCGGAGACATTGAATGTCCACAGATGAATGTGTCAGCCACTTGACCTGCATTTCAGAGGTCCAACCGCTGTATATTATAGACAAAGAGAGGTAAGTATGCCCAGCGTATTTGACAGGCCACCCGGTTTTGTACGTAATGACCTGAGACGGCTCAAAAGATATCTAACTGCGAATGTACCACGCCGAAAGACCAACAATCTCATGATTGCCACCTGTAACATCAGGG
>JADFNA010000297.1 GCA_022563625.1 Candidatus Zixiibacteriota bacterium | reverse complement strand
ATTACCACTTCCCCCCAGGTAGGTGCTGTAAACCAAAGCATTGCCTGAAGAATTTAGTTTGGTCACAAAAACATCGGTGCCACCCTGATCGGTTTGGTATTCTCCCTCGGTTGGGAAATCGGTGGAATTAGTAGACCCGGTAACAAAAGCATTGCCGGAACTGTCTACCGCGATGCCACGGCAGTTATCACTGCCATTTCCCCCTAAGTAAGTGCTTTAAACCAGAGCATTGCCGGAAGAATTTAGTTTGGTCACAAAGGCATCAAAACTAACCTGATTTGTTTGATATTCTCCCACAGTTGGGAAATCGGTGGTCCAAGTCTGGCCGGTAATATAAGCATTGCCGGAACCGTCCACCGCAATGCCAAGGCCTCTATCAACAGGAGGTGAGTTGTCACCATTACTTCCCCCCAGGTAGGTGCTGTATGATAACAAGGGGTCAATTACCACAGACAACGCTGGATTGTAGCTGCTGCTGAGCTCAAACCCAAAAGTGTTATCCCCCATAATTCGGTATTCACCGGTAACAGCAACACGAGAGTTATTTTCTATCTGATAAATCAGTGGTCGTTGTTCGATTACTTTGCCCCATTTAGTTTCAACTACGAGATCACCATTATCATTTATTGAGATAGACTCGGCGCCTTCATATTCTATTTCAATTTGGGAATAATCAGCGCCGGGGGAGACTATGAAGTCATACTCCATCTGTTTGCCGTTTCCGTAATACTTTAAATCTATTCCATCATAAATTTGTTCATACAAAACAGCAGTGTAATTGGGGACATCTGTATGCCATTCATTGGGATCATTGCCGATGAAGTAGTTGCATTTGTACTCCATCATATCAACACCAATCATTTGCGGATTAGGATTAGCGCCGACAAACGAGGCTTTGATCGTCATCGATTCAAAGCTGTCGGGTCGATCGTTTTCCGATTCATCCAGAGCCAAGCTAATCTGCTCGCCAGCAGCATCGGATAATCTATTGTCCTCATTATCAATTCTGCGAATAAATTGGTGAGAGACGCCATTGGAGGTAAACCAGGCTGTTGCTCCGCCCGAGTTAGTTCGGAAAAGAACCTTACTATCCCATTGACCGTGATTCATTGTAAAAGCTAACGGCATTGAGGCGATGCTTCTGGTTATCTGGACGTTTGACAGATTATCATTCAAATCGACTGACTTGACTGACTTTTGTGAATAAACTGTTTGTGCTGTTAAGGTCATGACAAAAGTCACAACAAACATGATAATTTTCAAAGTGTAGCACATAATTAATCTCCTCTTATGCTTTAATAGCGCTCTCAGTTTCAATTGACACTCGGTCAGGGCGGCTCAAGGATGTCTTATTGCCATATTCGAAATCAGTTACAAGTCATCACAAGCACGGACCAGGAGCAGAGCCGCCACGGAAGATGAAGTCAACCAAGAAAGTCAAATCAAGAATGTTGGCTGAGTCACCGTCTCCGTTAACATCAGCTTCATTGGGACATCCAGCTAGAGTCCCTCCTCTAAATATGAAATCTACTAAATATGTCAGGTCAAGAATATTTGCATCAGTACCATCGTAATTTACGTCTCCCCTGTTTACAATACAGCAGCATGCATTGCCGATGCCATCACCGTCATTATCAGCCTGGTCAGGATTGAAAATATCGATGCAGTTATCTACCGCACAAGTATTTGCAACAAAACTGGAATCCCCGAAACCGTCACCGTCAGTGTCGGTACAATCGTCGCAAACGTCGCCAATCAAATCACCATCCACATCTGACTGATCAGAGTTTGAGATAGTCGGGCAGTTGTCACAGGCGTCAGGATAAGAATCGCCATCCGTATCAATTGTATCATTGAAAGAATATACCAAAACACCTTTAGCGGAATAGTTATGAACCATCACCACTTCTGCAAAGCCATCGCCATTGAAATCGCCGCCTGATAAGGACTTTCCCAACTGCCACCATGAAGAATCACCGGTGAATCCGTAATCTCCGTCTTCAAGATCAACAAAGATCGGATAAGGTCCGGTGCCGCCGAGAAATACTGATACCCAGCCTTCCCTGGATGCCCAGGGTTTGGATTTCGCTCCGACGATGATATCGTCATAGCCGTCATTGTTTACATCTATTCCTTCACTCGCGACGTCCAGATAATCTCGATCTTGTTCACTAGTGATTATTATGTCAGCGTCGGAGGCGAGCACCGTGTCCGGATACGTTCCAATTGGCCCAAGAAAAACATAGCCTCGACCCCTGTTGTAACCACCGTCGGGCTCGTAGTAAGTGGCCATTATTATTATGTCATCGAAACCATCATTGTTTACGTCGCCAGCTGAACGTATGTCAGTTGCTCCAAAGGCGTGGTCCTGTTGTTCACCCCAAATAAAGAGATCAGCATCAGAGTTTTGCAAAGTGTCCGGGAATGGACTACTGTGACCCAGGTATAAAAGGACTTGACCCCTTCCACTATCAAAGCTCTTATCCCGAATAATAATATCATCAAAACCATCATTATTTACATCACCTGCTCCGGAGTGTTGTCCGAATAAATCAGAAAATACTATGTCCGCTTCACTGAAGCTCAACACTGCGGGGACAGTCCATGAACGTCCCAGGAAAACAAGCCCGTTGCCGCCACCCCTCCAGGCGACCATGATATCATCATACCCATCGTTGTTTATGTCTCCGATGCCTGAGGAATGTTTACCGAATTGATTTTGGTCGGGACCTATAATGATAATATCAGCGTCATCTTGCATAATATTTATCGGAAACGGGCCATTGCCGCCAAAGTATATGTTCACTTGTCCTGTATCACCACTTCCGTTGTGCCCAGCGCTGATGACATCATCAAACCCATCATTATTCACGTCTCCGGCAAACGCAACCGCGTGTGCAAATCTGTCACCCGCCAGATTAGATGTCACAACCAGCAAGGTGTCACCGTCAATTCCAGAAAATACAAATAACCGACCACCTGGATCCTCTCGATAGGGATCAGACAGGAGGAGATCGTCGTACCCATCGCCATTGAAATCTCCTGAACCTGTTGTTACACCGGTCATTTGTTCAAATTTGTAAGACAGGCATTGTGCAGAGGTAAGATCAGGCATGGTGACAAACCAAGCCATGAAAAAAGTCAGAACAAACAATATAACTTTCAAAGTGTAACGCATAATTAATCTCCTCTTTTGTTTAAATAGCGCTCTCAGTTGCAATTGACACTCGGTCAGGGCGGCTCATCGACTTGTGCCAGCGGTTAAGCCTCTCTGAGCAACTATGCGGTTCAGATTCAGTGAACGTCAACTTTGAGGTGTCCGAGGCCGAGTAAAAGGCGTTAGTGATGATAATCTGAGCCGGGACATGTAAGTGTCCGTAATATACCGTCCCCAGCCGATTCGTCAATGGAAATCCGGTACTCGAAAAATTGTAAGCTTGAGACCGGAATCCACACTGGTGATACACTGTCGCTGCCCAGC
>JADFNA010000296.1 GCA_022563625.1 Candidatus Zixiibacteriota bacterium | reverse complement strand
GAATGCTACCGAAGCGCACTGGCGGCCGCCAGAACTCCTCTTGCTTCGGTAACGCCTCGGGAGTGACCTCGGCGCCGTCAAGTTCTTCCGGCGGGGCAATAAAATCGCCCCTCTGTGGACCTGTCCGCGCTACTTTTGTCTTGTTTTCATCAGGCGCCAACTGGTGCCTCGTATCCTTTAGTGAATTCATCCAGTTTGATTGTCGTTCCGATCATAGCTGGCAGAATATACTCTCATTCGCTCCAAAAAGACAGCCAAGAACCAGTTCATGACCGCGAAGAGCGGTGGGGCAAAAAAAGTGGGAAAAGGCTTGCCAGATGGGGATTTTCTTGTATCTTCGGCGGTCTGGCGACTTGCCTGTTGTTTTGGCGAAATCCCGTTGCCAGCAGAAGGAGAATGGTCACCACCCGCATAGCCGGTTCCCCGAATCCGGCCCCGTGACCATGTACATGAGAGATTGTTCGTCGTAGCTATCGACGGTCCAGCCGGTTCGGGTAAAACCACCACAGCAAAACGAGTAGCCGCAGAGCTTGGCTTTCGGCATCTTGACACCGGCGCGATGTATCGCGCGCTGACGTGGCTGGCCATCCAAAAACAGATCAATTTAGATGACGCCTCTGCGCTGGCTGATCTGGCGCAGAGCGCTCAAATATCATTTTCGCCGGACAACTCCGGCGGGCAGTTGGTATCTATTGCCGGGCAGGATGTGACCGAGGAGATTCGTTCGCCCGAAGTTTCCGAATGTGTCTCTCAGTTGTCTGCGCATGTTGATGTGCGCTCGGCGCTGGTGGCGCGGCAGCGCGAACTGGCGGCCAGTGACACAGGTGTGGTCGTAGAGGGCCGGGATATCGGGACGGTGGTTTTTCCGAATGCTGATCTGAAAGTGTTTTTGGTGGCGTCTATTGAAGAGCGCGCCCAGCGCCGGGTCAGGGATTTTGCCGCCGATGGCGTTGTGACCAGCGTTGCGGACCAGATTGAGTTGATGATGAAACGCGATTTAGCCGACAGCGGGCGTGACGCAAGTCCGCTGGTTGAAGCAAAAGGCGCAGCGCTGATTGACACGAGTAAGCTCAGCATCGATGAACAGGTGGATAAAGTTGTCAGCCTGGCGCGGGAGCGAATGAGTTGATCGGCCGGGGAGCATCAGAGTTGGCAGGGATGGCATAAGCATGAAACCGCTATATGACATAGGCTGGATCGTCGGGCGCATGACCGGCGCATTGCTTCTGGGCGCACAGGTAGATGGGCGGGAAAACATACCCGATGACGGCGCTTTTATTCTTGCCCCGAATCATATCAGCTATCTGGATCCGCCAATTGTCGCAGGTTTTGTCCCGCGCCGCCTTCACTTTTTTGCAAAGAAGGAATTGTTTGATTTCCCTCTTTTTGGCTCGATACTTCGCGGACTGCAAGTCCATCCGATACGCCGTGGCGGGTTCAACCGGGGGGCGTTGCAACTGGCGATCGATCTGCTAAAAGATGGCAGGCCGATAACTGTTTTTCCTGAGGGCACACGCGGTAAGAACGGGATATTGCTTGAGCCAAAAGCCGGTATCGGGCGAATCGCCCAGGATTCTGGCGCCCCTATCCTACCGGCATTTCTTGCGCATCTGGATAATTTCAAGCGCTGCTTGCGGCGCAAAGAACGCCTTCAGATCCGATTTGGAGAGCTGATTAGCGCATCGTGGATAGCATCGCAGGAGTCCAACAAAGAGGGGTGGTTTACGATCGCCAGAGAAGTAATGCGCCGGATTGGCGACCTGCGCGACACGCCCGCTATCGAGGCAGGCCTGGCGCCACGAAACGAGTCCGCGCCGGGCGGCACAACGGATGATGGCGGCGGTCTTCATATGATAAGAATTGTTAGCTAACATATTTAGAAGCTTCACCGATCATATCGGCAGGAGTAAGGAGGAATCAGAGAGACATGGCAGCAGCCAAAACCGCCGGTAAAAAGGCGAAGATATCCACGGCCGGGAAAACTACGGCGAAAAAAAGCTCCGCTTCGAAGGACGCTGTCAAAGGGAGCGCAGCCAAGAGGCGCACAGGAACATCGACCGGTGAAGTTTCCAGGCGCAAGGCCCAGCGTTCGAAGAAAACGACCAAGCAGAAGGTAAAGAAAACCGGGGCCGACGCTGCTGTTAAAAGCGTCGTTGTTGAGGTAAAAGAAAAAACTGTAGAGAAAGTTGTCACTGCCCGCACCAAGCGTGTTTCGGAAAAAGCCAGGGTGCGCGCCGCTGAACCTCCCAAGGCGCCGGAGGTGGCTTTTGTCGCGGCGATGAAACTTACCGAGTTGGATGCCATGGAATACTCCGAGGAAGAGTACCAGGGTATGCTGGAAATGTACGATGGGACGATCAAGGACATCAAAGAGGGCGAAATTGTTTCCGGTACGATTTTGGGAGTCAGCCATGATGATGTAATTGTCGATGTTGGATTTAAGTCCGAAGGTGTGATTCCTCTTCAGGAGTTTGCCGAGCACGGTAATATTGTCGTTGGCGACAAGATTGAAGTTTTCCTTGAGGCGATGGAAGACAGCAACGGTCAGCTTTTGCTTTCCAAGCAAAAAGCTGATTTCATGCGTGTCTGGGACAAGGTGCGTGTGGTCCATGACGCCGGAGAGTTGGTGACCGGCAAGGTAGAGCGTCGCATTAAAGGCGGTTTCGTAGTTGATATCATGGGTGTTGACGCATTTCTGCCCGGCTCTCAGGTGGCCTTGCGGCAGGTGCCTGATTTTGACGCTCTGGTGGGTTCAGATATTGATGTCAAAATAATCAAGCTCAACAAGAACCGCCGCAACATTGTCATTTCCCGCAGGGTTGTGCTCGAAGAGCAGCGTGCGAGCCTGCGTTCCACGTTGCTGGAAGAAATTGAAGTCGGCCAGACCCGCAAAGGTATAATCAAGAACATTACTGACTTCGGTGTTTTCATCGATCTGGGCGGAGTTGACGGACTGCTGCATATCACTGACATGTCCTGGGGGCGTGTCAAGCATCCGTCTGAAAAGTGTTCGCTCGGTGAAGAAATCGATGTGAAGATTCTCGATTATGACGACAAGACATCGCGGATTTCCCTGGGGCTTAAGCAACTGACTGATTATCCGTGGGAGAATATTGAAGTCAAGTACCCGATTGGATTGAAGACTAAAGGGCGTGTCGTTTCGATTACCGATTACGGCGCTTTTGTGGAACTTGAACAGGGCATTGAGGGCCTGATTCATATCAGCGAAATGTCATGGACACAACATATCAAGCATCCGTCGAAGATTATGAATGTCAATGACACGATTGAAATTGTTGTGCTCAACATTGACAAAGAAGCCGAGAAAATATCTCTGGGCATCAAGCAGCTTGAAGAGGACCCGTGGAAGACGATTGACGAAAAGTATCCAATCGGAAAAGAGATGTCCGGCAAAGTGCGCAATCTGACTGCGTTCGGCGCGTTTGTTGAGCTTGAAGAGGGAATAGACGGGCTGATCCATATTTCGGATATGTCC
>JADFNA010000295.1 GCA_022563625.1 Candidatus Zixiibacteriota bacterium | reverse complement strand
CTCATGTGTCGCAGACAGGGAGCCTTTACCCATAAACGTGTTGGCCGCATAGATGCCGGTTTTATCGACAAATTTCTCGATCAAATGAGATGCGCCAGCTCTCAGGACCCCCCAGCCGTTAAGCGCTATCGGGCGTTTCGACTCTGCCAGCAGCACAAGCGCGCGTTCAATCAAATGCGTGTCGGTTCCGCCGTGAAGCTGTCCTGCGCGATATGGAATCGGGACCGCTTTGGTATCGTGTTTGGCTATGTCCTCGGGCAGTTCGATAACTGTCGCCCCCGGTTTTTCGTCGCGGGCAATTTTGAACGCTTTGCTAATCACTTCCGGGATATTGTCAGCGACGTAAATGGATGAGGCCCATTTCGTGACCGGCTTGAACATGGCGATTGAATCCATGTTTTGATGTGATTCTTTATGCAGGCGCTGAGTCGAGCCCTGGCCAATAATCGCCACCAGCGGAGCATAGTCCAGCGTCGCGCTGGCCACGCCGGTCACCAAGTTTGTTGCGCCCGGTCCGAGTGTCGACATACAAACTCCCGGCTGGCCGGTCAGCCGTCCGTGCATCTCAGCCATAAAGGCGGCGGCCTGTTCGTGGCGGCAGATGATGAATTCAATCGGAGAATCCAACAGCGATATCATCAGGTCGGCGTTTTCCTCACCGGGAACGCCAAAGATAGTGTCAACGCCTTCTTCTTCAAGGCATTTAAGGAATAGATCTGATGCTTTCACACTATGTGTTCCCTTTTCCGATTAAAACAGCCCCTGCAGCTCTGAGCCGAACTGCGTGTGAGAACTCTTTGTATCATCTTCAAAGCCATTCACTATGATGTTGTTTCGCCATCGTACATTTTTACCAAAAAAGATCGACATTCCGACGGATAACAAGGACTCGCGGTCATTACTCACATCTGTGTTCTTGTCAAAACTCTCAAAACGCAATTCCGGCTGTACTGCGGTCACAACTGTTGAGTTCTTCAGTTTGGCGTGATACAGCGCCGCGATATGGCCGGCAAAGAAAGTAGGCGCATTGAAATTGGAAAGCGTATCGATGAAAGCTGAAAAGTTGTCTCCGCCGAACGCTTCAACAAAAACAGCGAAACCGTTATCAAGTTTCAAAGACGCATCACCGCCGAATGAAACAAAGGATTCAGATTTATGGACCCCGCCCGTCTGATTAAGGCTGACTCCCTTGCCGGAGCTGGCTCCCGCTGTCCGGACAGATACGTTTCCGGCGATTTGAAATGATCCTGTCGCCAGTTTCGGTATATACACCAACCGGGCCGCAAAGTCCTTCGCTCTATTCTGCAATTCTGTTTGCTGGGCGCCTAGATTGTCACCCTTGCTGACATTTCT
Organism: Candidatus Zixiibacteriota bacterium; assembly: GCA_022563625.1. GTDB lineage: Bacteria > Zixibacteria > MSB-5A5 > GN15 > JACZUZ01 > JADFNA01. Next base: position 2,144 of record JADFNA010000295.1, on the reverse strand, counting down.
CTCTCCAGCGCCTGAAAATATTCCAGCCATGAGGTTTATCCTGCCCTGGTTGTCGCTGATACTTGCCATCAGCCCTTGATCACGGCCCGCGTAACCCAGACCAACCAAAAATTCGTCGGTAAGCCCCTTGTCAAGTGTCGGTGTCTTTGAAGCTGACAACAACGCCTCCTGCGACACCGGGCGCTTAAATTGCCCGGCCGTGAATTTTAGATTTTTCCCCGGAGAAAAAGTGACATACGCGTCCTTGAGAATTGCGCTGGAGGCGAAGTCCACCTGTACTGTCATGGTTGTGCGCTCAGACATCTCGGCGGCAAGTTTCAGCCTGTTTCGTCTGACGAAAAAGGCATTATTAACCCGTGAGCCGCCGATTGCATCATCATACACAAAACGCGCCTGGGTGTAACCGGAAATCGTCAGTTTCTCGGCGTTCTTGGTCTCTACCTGCCCGGCGTTTACTCCTGCGGGGCGCCCCACAAGCGATAGTGTCAGAGCCAGTATGAAAATGTGTTTGTGTTTCATGCCGATGCTGTCTTCATTTTCAGGGTCGTCAATTGAGTGTCCATTCTAGGCCGACAGATAATGATTTATGTGTCGCCCGGCAACAATTAAAACGCTTGATTTGTGTATTATTGCAGGTATTTCTTGCAGTCTCTCCAGTTATCGAATAATTAGCGATAATGGGAGTATATATATAGTAGTCGGGATTCGCCGCCCAATTCAGGCGGCAGAAAAAAACAAAGCAGGGAGAGGTAGAGAGGAGAAATGATATGAATTATGCACCTGTCGGCGCTGCGGGAGCAGGAGCAGTTCAAGCGGCTGCTGTTGCCGTGGCCATCAAGGCCTCAGGGGGCATTGTAGAGCTAAAGAGTGAGGATTTCATCAAGTTGCTCAACAGGGCGGATAAGCCGCTGGTTGTCACAGCCGAGGGCGGTCTGTTTACCAAAACGAACCGCTATATCACAAACTACCGCGGCATGTTTCTGTATACGAAGTCCAAACAACCGTTGCGCCTGCCATCAGGGGCGGAGCTGGTGGTAGCCGAAAAAATCTGGGTCCCATAACTAATGAGAAAAAAGCAGCCCGGCGCGGGGAGGTGGCCGGGCTGCTGTACTCCGCTCTGATGAAATGCGGTGTGAAAATCTGCTATTTCAAAAGCGCCATTTTCTTCGTTTCGACCACATTACCGGCCCGGAAACGATAAAAGTACATTCCTGATGAGACCCGAACGCCTGAATCACTTCGGGAGTCCCATTCAACCGTGTGCTGTCCCGCCCCGACAGTTTGGTCAACCAGCGTCCGCACTACCTGGCCCATGACATTGATTATCTCAATCGTCACATGCTCGGCGCTGGCGACAGAGTAATCAATCTTAGTTGTCGGGTTGAACGGATTGGGATAATTCTGCGAGAGCGTATAGCCCTCCGGCAGCGTGGAGGCGCTCTTGCCGAGCGGATCGTCGTCTGTTGTTTCGATGATTACTTCTTTCTCGACCCAACTAGCGCCATCTGATTCGCCCTGCGATTCTCGCGTCAGCATAATTACCCGCCCGCCATCAGGGCGTTCCTGGAACTCTACGGTGAAGCCCTTTTGCCTCAGGCTCTCGATTTCCTCAGGGGTGAGTGTTCCGTCATGCAATTCGAGCAAGGACAAATCGTCAATTGAGCATTCGAAAGTCTTGCCTGAGTCTCCGATACACATGATCGTACGCCCAAAACCGTCTTGATCACCGGCGAGAGTTATCTTGAAGGCGCCGAGAGCATCAATTATTCCCTGTGCATCCAGTGCTTTAGAGCCGGAACCGTCATCAGCGCCAGACCGAAAGAACATCATTTTACGTCCAGATCCAGTGAGCGCAGTGAGCGAATTGCTATCGAACGTCGTCCCGTCTACGCTAACCCACAGCGCTACATCCGGATCAAAATCACTTCCGAGTTTCTCCAGAACGATTTTGTGTAACTCTCCAATCGGGGAAGAATCATGGATGTCATGAACTGAGGTAAAGAAGATATTTTTGGCTTTATCCAGCAGGTTTCCTGATTTCAGCTTTATCACGGTTCTGACACCGTCGGAGTGGTCATCGCTTCCGTAAAGTAATCGCATATGCTTGCTGTCTCCAAATGCGATTCTCACTAACTGCGCATCAT
>JADFNA010000294.1 GCA_022563625.1 Candidatus Zixiibacteriota bacterium | reverse complement strand
TTCTGGCGCTGGCGCTTCTGGCCTGTGGCTGTTCGAAATCCGGAGAGAGCGACAAGACTGGCAGCGATGCAACCGAGACCGCTGCCGAAGCCGCCGCATTTGACACTGAGGCGATTCAGGCGGTGATGGCCGACTATGTTAGCGCCAAGCTGGCCGGCAGTGACAGCCTGTATGTCATGGGAGATAAAAGCGGCGCTTATGACAAATTGCACGAGGGCGTCAAGGAGATGGACGGCTGGTTTGTTTCATGCGTCGATGTGATCGTTGGCGATGATGTGTATGATGTAGATTTGTACGTCATGAAACATGATGACGGATCATATATGGTCGGACGCGAGGTGTTGCACAGAATCAATGAAGAGATGGTCGGCACGGTTTTGAGGGAAGCTGCGATGCCGGCTTCCGATTCACTATAACAGACGAATAATATTCCGTGTGTAGGGGCGGGGTTTACCCCGCCTTTTTTTATTGCGCTGCAACTCGCCAGACCTAAAACAAAATCCCGAGCATCAACTTGAAATCAGGAATATCGCCTACGCCGAATCGCGCTTCGAGATTGTAGCGCCGGCCGCCTTTCATAGGGATGCGCACACCGCCTACCAGCGAAAGTCCCAGATTTGAATCACTGCCGGCCTTATTGGCCGATGTCAGAAGCAATGTCGGCCCGGCGGCGCCATAGAACTTCAGGCCGGATTCGGGCAGGTTAAACAAGTACCAGCGAAAATCGGCATTGAACGTCCAAGCCGTAAGATCACTTCCCAGACCAACATCCACACTCGGCGCAAAACGGGCTGTCTGCAGCGCGCGTCCCAGTTCGGCCTGTCCACCGATGACAAACTGGTCCGGCGTCGAAGCGAAACCGGCGCGGACTCCGAATGAGTTTTTTGCGCTGGCGCTTTGCGCGGCAAAAACTGTCAGGGCGATAGCAAGCGCCAGTTTATATATGTAAAAATTTCTCCGGCCGGTCATCTGTCATCCCTTTCTATCGGTGGCGCATACCGCGTTTGTTCTGCATCCGAGTTATCGGTAGTTGTGCTATCGAATATTAGTAAGAGTTCAGTCTGGTGTTGGCGCCAGACGGGCCTTGAACCAGACTTCCTGTTTTTCAAACCCACGGCCGCCGACTCTGCCGCTGGGGCCGCCGGTACTCCGTCCACGTCCACCAGCGGAGGACCCGCCAATTCGAGGGTTTCCACCGCCGGAAAATCCGCGGCCGCTGAATTCTGGCCGGAAGGCGCTTCTGTCACCCCAGATCAGGCCGACGCCGATTTTCTGGCCGGCGGATGTGCCGATGCCATAATATCGAATAGAGCTTTCGGCCAGTGGAATTCGAAATTCATAGACGAAAGCGCCGGGCTGTGCGGAATAAGCGACCGCCGGTCCCTCCCCGCCATCTATGGGAATTTCTTTTTCGATAATATTATTTTTTTCAAAGCAGGTGAAGTGTGTGGTCGTGTCAAAATCCGTTTCGAACGGACCTGAGCCATCCCGCCAGCCAGCGCGCGGCTGAGTCCTATCAACGTCGCGAGCGCCGCGAGCGCCGCGCATTTCGGCCGGTGATGGCCCGCCTTTGAATCTCACGAAAAAGTCTTTGCGCCTTTTGCCGGAGTTGTCGAGATAGAGTGTTATCCCGCTCATGCGAATCATGCGCGCTGTTCGCGGATCGCCGGTTTCAAACAACAGGTACAGGTTTTTGTCATCATTGCTGATGCGCAGGGTCGCGTGTTCCTTTTCATAGCTTATGACCGAGATTCCCTCCCAGTCGGAACTCTGGCCGTCAATCGCCATCGTGCCCCGGTGGCTGGCGGTGAGTTTCTCCTTACAGCCAGTCAAGGGCAAAATAAGCGCGACTGTCGCGCTCAGACAAAACGATATGATAGCTATATGGCCCATAGATGTTTTACAAATGGCAGCGGAAAGCGCCGACAAATTCGGCAGAGTATGTCACGGAGCGGCTTGGACAGCGGTCAAGGAATGTTGTTGGAAGAAGTCATAGATTCCGATAACTTCTCCGACTTCGTTTCGCCTTTCAACGCCCCTAACAATTAGTTCACGTTTGATGAGTCCTTCCTCTGCGATCCAATCGCTTATATCGACGTCACCATCCCAGATGCCATTGGCATCAATGTCGTGAAGCCACTGCACACGCAAACATTCAAATGTTCCGGCGTCTGTAGTCAATGTTTCATCCAGGCTCACGAGTTTCTCGATCGCGAATGGATTGTCTGGCTCACGGTATGTCCAGCGCTGCGCGATCTTGAGTGGATATTTGAGACTGAGAACCGGCGGGTCTTCCGGCCCTAGTTTATTCGCCGATCCTGATACTGCATATCCTGATAGAGGTCCATCCGGTAGTATATAGGCAAGCAGTTCTGAACTACTGTTGAAGATACGTCCTCGAAAATACAGTGACGACTGCGAAACCGGTCTCAGTGGAAATGGACCGATGCTACAGACGTTATCGCTCCCGTAGAAAAGAAGTCCATCCGACGTGTTTTCAAAAAACATATTTTCTTCACATTCAAAACCGTCTGAAAGCGCTATCTTCTGTTTAAGAACATGAAGAATTCTCGAATCAAATCCTAAAGTGGTAGAATCCACGCTCAACTGTGCCGCGCCAGAAAAAAAGACCGAGCTATCACCCGTCAAACGGTCAATCTGTAACGAGAGCGCTTGATAGTCCCACCTGGCGCCAACAGACAGCGGGAAACTCGCTATCTCACGTGTGTCGTTCACGTCTGTCGTTCTGAAAGTCCACACCGAAGATCGATCGCCCACACCGGAATCAGACACGGCGACAACCCGCCAGAAAAAACTTACACCCGGCTGCAGCGGCTGGGTGACGAAAAAAGTATCCGAAATGGAACCGGCAATCAATGGAGGCGGACTTGCTGGTCCGAAAAAGAGCTGAAAGTGATCGAAAGTCGCCGCAGAGTCGCCCGGCCAGTTCAAGACAACACGAAGCGGCTGATCTGTGGCGCCATCGGGTGGGTCAAGCAGAGTTTGTGTGCCGGGCGAGGGGCCGATGGGGTTTCTTGGTTTATCATCGCCGCTACATGCGGCCATTCCGAAACTCACCGCCACGAGCGCTGCAATCGTGATCGCATACTTCATAATCATGCCGCTATCTCCACAATTCATTTAGAGCGCTGTTAAGATGCTTGAATTAGGCAAAAATCCTACTTGTTCATGAACACCGGTTCGCGTTTTTCTAAAAACGCCGTCAGGCCTTCGTGCATGTCTTCGCTGGCGGCGATTGAGCCGAAGTTTATTTTTTCAAAGTCGCAGCCGTTGGAAAGCGGCATGTCGAGGCCCCGGTTGATGCACTCTTTGGCGGCGGCGACCGCCAGCGGACCGCGCGAGGCTATCACTAGCGCCATCTCGCGCGCTTTTGAGAGCAGTTCTCCCTCCGGATAAACCTCCTGCACAATGCCATACTCATGGCATTTATCAGCCCGGTAAAACTCACCGGTGAACACCATCTGTTTTGCCCGGCCGGC
>JADFNA010000010.1 GCA_022563625.1 Candidatus Zixiibacteriota bacterium | reverse complement strand
GACCAGGTTGCCTGGGTCTCGATTCCTCGGCGCCGCTGCCATAGCCAGTAAAAAAATTCGTTTCCACAAACGAAGCCAAGACGGATCGGGCAAATGTAATATCGTCGCAGGCAACGGCAGTATCCATGTTGCCCTGTACGAAATTGGCGGGCAGGAAAAGGCTCTGCTGGACCGGATCGAGGGCGTGGGCTCGGGCTATTGTGTAGAAACGATCGAGGCGCCCGGCTTCGGAGAGTGCTTCACCTATGTTGCGGTTCCATCTTACATAGACAACATGCTTCGGCCATACTCATGGTACAAAGAACTCGTTTTAGTGGGATGCGAAGCACTGGAATTTCCAATCGACTATATTGCGATGATTCGTGACGGAGACAAGATACTCGATGGCAGTATGGGCGAAGTCAAAGCGCAATTCGGCAAGAACAGCGTGCAAATTGTTTACAGCGGCAATACCACGACTATTAATAATCATGCCGCTGTCGAATCAGTCCTGGAGTTCCCGAATTATTTAGAAGCAAAACTTAAGGACGGCGCCGATCACATGTCTTTGCTTCGCGATCTGTCGCAAAGCGCTTCGATTTCGCGCTTTGAAAAAGTTGAGCCGTCGCTATACAGTATTTTCCTTGAAGTTGCGCGAATTGATCCTGCCGCAGCCGAGTCATCTGAGATCAGCGGAAAGACTGTCAATGTCTAAGCTGTTTGTAATTATCTCCAAGGAATATCTCGAGGTGGTGCAGAAGAAGTCGTTTTTTCTGACGCTTTTTCTGATTCCGCTATTAGTTGGCGGGGCGATGATCTTGCCAACTCTGCTTATCGAGAGCACAGAGAGCCCGACACAAAATATTAGTATTGTTGATCTTGACGGACGAGGCATCGGAAAAGCGATCGCTGACTCGCTTATGACGCTGAAACTGTCTGATGGCCAGCCTCAATTTACAATCGAAGAGGCCGCTGTCGCGCTTTACACAAAAGACTCCGCCTGGAACAAGCTTCGCAAGAAACTTGAAGAGCGAGTGGACGAAGGCAGCCTGGACGCGGCTTTCATACTCTATCCCGGGCTGACTGAAGATGACTCAATTGAAATTATTTCAAAGAAATTTGAGTTGAGGGCTACCGCCGCCGCCCGCAGAACTATTACAGCAGTTTTGACTGACAGGCGGCTTTCAGCGGCGAATATCGGCGTCCCAAAAGATTCTCTGCGGCGTCTTACGCGCCGGGCAAATTTGACTACAGTCTCGCCGGCCGGGCAAAAACGAGATATGAAATTGGCTTTTCTTGGATCACTGATGTTCGCCATGATCGTTGTGATACTGGTTATCAATTACGGACAGTCTATCATGAGGTCGATTATCGAAGAGAAGAATTCCCGGATCATTGAAGTCATGATTTCTTCAGTTACGCCGTTTCAACTCATGCTCGGCAAGATACTGGGACTTGGCGGGGCAGCCATGACGCAGATGGCGCTGTGGGCCGCGATGGGCGCCGGCGCACGAATCATGCTCGGATCGCGAGTTCCGGCTGAGGCTTTGGAATCATTGAACGCACTGTCTAATCCGATCTTTTTGATATTCGGAGTACTATTTGTCATGTCTGCGTTTTTTCTATATTCGGTGATGTTTTGCGGAATAGGGGCGATGGTCAATTCCGAGAAAGACGCACAAAACTTGATGATGCCGCTGACCCTTATGTTGATGCTTTCAATGATGATGGCGCCAGCAGTCGCAGCTTCCAGTGGCGCCGGATGGGTCACGGTTGTCTCCTCGATCCCTTTCCTTTCTCCGTCAATCATGATTTCGCGCTTGAGCATTGCTCCGCCCGAATCGTTCACCTTGAGTGATCCCCTGATACTGCAATCATGTTTGTCGCTGCTGGGTGTTGTTATTACGACGCTGCTGATGACCTGGCTGGTCGCGCGCATTTTCCGTATCGGTATTCTCATGTACGGCAAACGGGCCACATTACCCGAAATCATGCGCTGGGTGCGCCAAACTTAGCGTATTGTCTTGTCCTGCTCTCCCAGCATAGTCACTAACGGATGAGTGGTGACACTCTCTACGTCGCCGTCGTTCCACACACAGGCGCAGGACCTCCCGCAAAGATACGGGCAATGAGGTAGGTAATATCAGCGATATTGACAGAATTGTCCCCGTTCGCGTCTGCTTCGTCCTCGCAATTAGGCGCGGCGCCGACGCCAAAGACTCTTCCGATCAGGAAAGTCACATCCGATATATTGATACTCTGGTCATTATTGGCGTCGCCCGGGTCCAAACAGCAGCCGAACACGATTTGCCCGTCAACCAGCGCAGGTGAAACGACTGTCAGACAGGCTGTCGTAAAACTTGGCCCCCGTCCGTTAATTGGAACTATACGGATCGGATTTGATTCACCGCTGATTCCAAACGGCATCGAAAAATATATCTTGAGAATCGGCCCGCTACCGGCCTCAAGGAAATCAGTCATATCGCTTAGAGACCGGCGGAGGAGATATGCCGCCCTCTTGTTGAATTGATCAAGAGCGGTCAGAGTCACTCGTTCAAAATCCTCCGTTCTCGTTCCTACTGTTGAGACCGAGTCCAGCGTCATATTATATGGACCAGGCCATTCAAAGGGGATGATGAATTGTCTGATGGGCAGTGCGGTCGTCGCATGCACCTCCACCACCGCCTCTGAACCAGGAAGCCCTACCCCTGTCTGGATGCGTAGCGTGTCACCGAATTCAGCTTCCATTTCGCGAAAGATGAACAGCAATCCCTTCATGTCAGAAGCAAAGACCAGCCCATCCTGGGCATACGGGTAAACCCCCCAGTTTCCACGAAAGCCAGCCTCATCTGAAGCGGGGTGGGTGTCAAAGAATCCGATCTCCGCGGGCGCCGCCGGGTCAGATATATCCACTACCCGGACTCCGCCGGCATAATGGGACACATACATTGTGTCTCCGCTAATAAGCACATTATGCGGAACCTGCCCTGGACCGATATATTCACCAACCACCTGAACATCAAACCGATTTTCAATATTCAACAGTTTAAGAGTTCTACCGGGAGGCGATTCTTCAGTAGTGGCAACGATTCGTGGATCCTCAGTGGGCCAGATCATATGCGCGAAAAACCCTCCGGGAATGCTGAAGCGGAGAATCAGGCGCGGGCTGAGTTTGTTACTCATCTCCCACATTGAGTAAGAGTTGGAAAATCCTTCGGCCACATACAGTGTGTCGTTGTTTGCATACAGATCATGAATGCCCCCCGGCCCGAACACCTTGACAAATACCGGATTTTCCGGATCGGCGAGATCGTAAATATAAATCGACTTGCCGTTGCCAAAGTTGCCTTCCGCGTACAAGAATCCTGTTATGGTATCAACGAAAATATTGTGCGATGTACTATCGTTTCCCAGAGGACCCATAACAAGATTTCCTACAAAGTGTACGCTGTCAGGCAAATACTGCAGATCGAGGATCGTCAGACCGGGAGGATCCAGAATGAGGTCAGAGACTGCATACAGGTAGTTACGGTATGTCTTGATGTCACGCCAGAAAGCTTGGCCGCCAAAAGTAACTGGAAGAGGAAACTCGGTTATGAAAGCCAGTCGGGTTGCATTGACGATCGCAATGCCGGCCTTCGTTCCCATCAGCGCATAATCGTCACCGTCTGGCGAGCGCCAACCCCAGACATCCGTGCCGCCCACATTAACCTGCTCGGTGTCAATTCGCCCGCTGAAGTCATAGATCGCCAGGTTGCACAAAAGATATGTCGGACCGGCTCCGGCCACGGGGCTTTGTGCGCTGAAACCCCGCTCAAGCGCCTCCAGGTCGCTTACACGATAACCGCTCCCATACTTTGAGGAAAGTTGACTTAATGGGTCTTTTATTATGTGAACATCTGACGTGGGTGGTGAAGGTATTTTCGGAGTTGCGCTGAGCGAGAAAGTTAAGAGACAAACAACCAAGATTATCATTAAGATGCTGGAGTAAATCATATGTCGCCTAAGCCTCCAAAAACTGACAATTAATACTATCCAGACGGTAGAAGCCCTGGGAGATTTCGTAGGTGAGCTTCGATCCAACCTCATAATAGCATTTCACGCTCTGATGTCAATCTGACTTTTGAAATGAAAAGTTCTGTGTATTGGACCGTCAACCCCGTTTTACACACGGCTAATCCTAGCACAGTCAAGCAGATAGCGCCTTGACACGAGTCACGAAATCTAGGATTCCATCCGTAGTTTCGGACGTCAAATATGTTCCAAGGTTGTCAGTAACACCCAGGGTGTGCGTGTCTGCCTCATAAGATTTGTTTCCGAAAGGACTCCACGTGGTTTTCTTTCCGTAAATGCGGCAACCCTCCCGACCCGTTTCATTACAAAAAAACTACAAACCCGCGCCTGATTCAGCCTCGAACCATAAGTAATGAAACACGAACTCAGACATGCTCACAAAAATACTCACCATACACGCATCCAGCGCCCGCCACCCGCCACCTCGAGCGGGACAACTTACCCCGAAAAGTAACGAAATAGGGAAAACGAACCCAATTCTGCCGGAACGCTGCGGGCGCGCGCGTTTCCTAACCTTGAATCTCGGTTCACGGTACCCGCCCTACAGGGTCTGTTGATAAAGTCCCGAGTAGGTCGGCGTTCCGAACGAGCGCAAGCGAGTGAGAAACCCGACCTACGGGGTTTTTCAACCCACCCTACAGGTTCATTAACAAATTCATTCATGCAAGAAAAATATAATATAGTTTTATTTGCGCTTCACCGCTGGTTTTCGTAAATCTGGCCCCACGGCCTCCTGAAGAGGGACGGCCCGGGACGAACAATTCCAGCGGCGACAGCGGGACATGAGACAACAAGAGAGACACTCACTGAGATTCCGGAAATTCAGAAACACCCTGATTGCGCTGTGCCTGGCGCTTGGCTGGGTCACAATTTCGTATCCCGCCTGGGACAGCGCCGGGGAATGGCCAGGCGGAGCTCAGGCGCAGATCGCCAATTCACGACATAGTCTTGATTTCTCCGACAAAAGCCGCGAACTGTATGTTAATCTCAAAGCGGCGCTGGTAATTGACAACGAGAGGGGAGAGGTGCTGTACGCCAAGAACGCAGAGCAACTCCGCTCGATCGCGTCAATTTCCAAACTGCTGATGGCCATCACGCTCCTTGATCTGAAATATAATCGCGACAGTTTGATTGCCATAACCCGCGATGACATGCGGCGCAGTTCGAAGTCAAGTTTCTACCGGGGCGATCTGGTTCGGGCCGAGGATCTGTTCATTGCTTCGCTGGTTGGTTCTGACAACCGCGCCGCACGGGCGCTGGGACGGACATTCGGCGGTAGTTATCAGGACTTTGCCGGCAAAATGAACGAGACTGCCTTGCGGCTGGGACTGAGGCATACCTCAGTGGTTGAGCCGACCGGTCTGAATGCGGACAATCGTTCCACCGCGGCCGACTGTGCGCTTCTGGCAAACCGGGCCCTGATGTATCCGGAAATTGTGCGCGCTTCGAAATTGCGGCGGCATACGGTCAATGTCACGAATCGCCGGGGCAAACCTCGCATGCGCAAGGTGGGGGCCACCAACCTGTTGGTTTACTCGCGTTACAAGACACTCATCGCCAAAACCGGCTATATACGCGCTTCCGATTATTGCCTGACAACGGTCCTGGAGAACAAGCAAGGGCAGAGGCTGACAATTGTTGCCCTCGGCGCACCGTGGTCAAGAACACGTTTCAAAGAGGCCCGCCGCCTGGCTGAGTTTGGTTTTCGCAAATTAAACCAAAAGCGCAACTCCCCGAAATCCTGATTCTCTTTGAACAACTATTGAGGTTCATACTATCATAAGAGAACCCCTCCGGGTTACTATCACCGGAGGGGTCCTTGACGTATGCCACATTGAGCCGTCCACCTTTGGGAACGACCTAAAGCATCACTTTAGATCATCAGCCTATAACATCAGACTAAATCATCAGAAAGTCCGGGGCGCGCGGTATTTCAATTGCGTCTTTGATCGACTGCCGTTCGCCATTAGTGGCCATGATACACTGGACCACTCGCTCGAATCCGATGCCGCAACCCGAGGACTGAGGATACGGATACTTGCCATTCGTTTTACTCAGCACCTCAAAATACCAGGAAAACTGGTTCGGGTCGGTGCCCCGCTCAACCATGTGCTTGTACATGATCGACGCCTCAAACTGCGCTTTGCAGACGACCGGATCACCCTCGCGCACTGCGCTGCCAACCGCCTCGCCTACTTCGGGCAAGAGCAAATCGGCGCAGATGGTCTCATCCGCTTCAACATCGCGTTTCATGGAGAAGAACTTGATCGCCTGACCTTCTTTGGTGGGGTTGAGGATGGCCGGGAAATGGGTCACAAATGTCGGCAGTCCGCCAAGCAGTTCACACAATTTCAACTCTTGAGCGGGTGTGAAATCATCGCCGTTATCGATCTCATAACCGGCCCCGCGCAACAGTCCCAGCGAGTCAGCGTACTTGATTTCATTAAAAGGCCGGTTGATGAACTTTGAAAGTTTCTCTGGCGCGCCGTAATCCATTGCGGACTCAAACATCGCTTTGATCAAGCCCTCGACATGGCTCAGAAGTCCCGGCAGTTCAAAATCGCGGCCCTCCAGCTCAATGAGCGTAAACTCGCACAAGTGGCGGTCTGTGGCGCGCCGCTCCTGACGGAAGCTCGGGCCGATAGTGTACACCCGGTTATGCGCGTGAGTGAAACCCTCCAGATAAAGCTGGGCGGTTTGTCTCAGGAACATACCGTGTTCATCACCCTTGACATCATACATCGTAACCGGCATGGCATTGGGAAACCATTCGCAGCTCCCGGTGGCGCCGGTGATGTGGGGGCAGGGGACTTCGGTGAAGCTGTTGGCGTCAAACCAGTCCCGTGCGGCTTTCAGGAGCTTGGCTCTCATGGCCGTAAGCTCGACATACTTGCCAGATGTTACATCCAGGTGTCGCATTTAAAACCCTCCCGTGTAGTGTTGGTTGCGGGACACAACGTCCCATAATATATATTATGTTACCTTATACAATTACCGCTACTGCTGCCCCTAACGCGAAGCCCCAAAAGCTGATCGAAAAAGGCCTCAACAACGGACAATTCCGATAGTTGAGGCTTCCAAAAGGCTGAACTGAAAGGTTATACATCCAGTTCTTGGCTAAAATCGGAGGGTTAATGCTCACTATTCCTCCTGAATACCCGCCCTGCATCCACCATATACACTATATAATAGTCTCCATAACTTATATGATAGTCGTCGAATTTCATCTCTCATCCGCAGGCGTGTCTGATTTCACCTTTGTTGTTCAAACTCTGGCCGTACCCCAAGGCCACCAGAATATCTTCCAGCTATTTCGGAACCGCAGTCTTTCAAAAGATTGCGACGTCTCTAGGTTCTCTAAGTAGTGAGAAATGATTTAATACGCAAATAAAACAATCAAGAAATCGAAAAAAACAGCCGCGGTTTGAGATCACTCCAGGCTGCATATTAGGCTTTCCAGTTCGGGCTGCCGGAGCGTTACTTGACGACGATATTCAGGATGCGCCCGGGGATATAAATTTCTTTGACGATCCGTCTTCCCTGAATATGCGCCTGCACGCGCTCGTGGCTCCTGGCGGCGTTCAGGGCGTCTTCCGCCGAAGCGTCCGGGGCAATCCGCACTTCGGCGCGCAGCTTGCCGTTGATCTGAACGGCCACGGTGATCAGGTCTCCCTGCATTGCCCCTTCGTCATGTTCCGGCCAGCGGGATTTGAAAACAGAATCAGTATGACCCAGTTGCGACCAGATCTCTTCGGCAAGATGCGGAGCCAGTGGGGCCAGAATCTGTGTCAACGAGAAAACGACTTTGTTCTTGAGCTGAACGCTAGTGGTCTGGCTGCGCTCCAGATCACGCTGAAGCTCCATCATGGCCGAGATGACCGTGTTAAACTGCAGCCGGTCAAAGTCATCGGTGGCCCTCTTAATCTTCTGGTTGAGCGAAAGGTACAGGGTCCAGCCGGCTGAATCCAATTCTGATTGCTTAAAGTAATGCTTTAACTCACCCGCTGTTGAGTCATAGAAATCAGTCAACTGATAGACCTTGTTGAGCAGGAATTTCTCGACGCCTGTGACGGCGGCTTCCGACCAGAGAACCTCTCGCTCTGATGGGGCTGTGAAATACATGGCCAGGCGGGTAACGTCAACTCCGCGCTTTTCCATCAGTTCAATCGGGCTGACGACATTGCCGCGAGATTTGGACATGACCTTCCCGCTGGAATCGGCGACCATGCCATGATTGAAAAGCTCGCTGGCCGGCTCGTCGACATCAACCAGGCCCAGATCATGGAGGAACTTGGTCATAAACCGGAAATACATCAGGTGCCCGGTAGCATGGGTTATCCCCCCGATATACTTGTCAATCGGCAGCCAGGCATTGGCTTTGGCGGAATCGAACGCCGCCCCGTCATTTTTCGGGTCCAGATAGCGCAGATGATACCAGGCCGAACACATGAAAGTGTCCATTGTGTCCGTATCCCGTTTTGCTTTTCCTCCACATTTGGGGCAGGACACATTTACAAACTCCGGCACATCGGCCAGTGGTGAGCGGCCTTTCGGCGCATACTCTGTTACGTTAGGTAAAATTACCGGCAGGTTTTCATCAGCCACCAGGCCACAGTCCGGGCAATGGATAATCGGGATCGGCGTACCCCAGTAGCGCTGGCGGGAGATCAGCCAGTCACGGAGCTTGAACTGCGTGGCCAGTTTGCCAAAGCCTTCTTTTTCAGCCCGCTTGGCCATGCGCTCAATCGCCACGGCTGAATCCAAATCGCTGAAATCGCCGGAATTGATCGTTACGCTCTCGGCAATCGGGATGACTTCACCGTACTTTGTTTCGGCCCCGTCGGCGCGTTTCAGAATCTGAATTACCGGTAGACCGTATTTTTCGACAAACGCCAGGTCGCGGGTATCATTGGCCGGAACACCCATAACCGCTCCGGAGCCATAATGCGCCAGCACATAGTCGGCGACCCATATTGGGACTTTTTCGCCATTATACGGATTGATAGCGCAGACACCTGTATCCACGCCGGTTTTTTCTTCGCCCTCTCCCCCGCGCTCAATGTCTCTTTTCAGCAGCGCTTGTTTCCGGTAGGCCTCTACCTCTTCGCGCTTCTTGGCAGTCATGGTTAATGTTTTGACGATTTCAGATTCCGGCGCCAGGGCCATGAAAGTCACGCCATAGATCGTGTCTAACCGTGTGGTGAAAACAGGAATCTTCAGGCCGCAACTGTCTACTTCGAATTCCACTTCGGCGCCATAGGAGCGGCCGATCCATTCGCGCTGCATGGTTTTGACATTTTCCGGCCAGCCGGGGAGATTATCCAGCGAGTCAATCAGCCGGTCGGCGTAATCAGTGATTTTGAAGTACCACTGTTCCAATTCCTTTTTTTCTACTTCGCTGTCGCAGCGCTCACACTTGCCATCGACTACCTGCTCGTTGGCCAACACGGTCAGACAGCCGGGACACCAGTTGACCAGGCCGTTCTTGCGATAGGCCAGTCCTTTTTCAAACAGTCGTAAAAATAGCCATTGCGACCAGCGATAATAGTCTGGCTGGCAGGTCACGACTTCGCGCGACCAGTCAAATGAAATGCCGACTTTTTGCAGAGTCTCGCGCGATAATTCGATATTTTCGCGGGTCCAGTCAGCCGGGTTGAGCTTGCGCGCGATAGCCGCCCGCTCGGCAGGCAGGCCAAAAGCATCCCAGCCTAATGGATGCAAGACATCTTTGCCGTTCATCATCTGCCGCCGGGCGACTGCGTCACCGACAATGTAATTGCGGAAATGACCCATGTGAATGTCGCCGGAAGGATAAATGAACATGACCAGCAAATAGAACTTGCCGCGTTTGGGATCCGGGCGTTCCGGCGCGCGAAACAACTCCGTTTCACTCCAGGTCTTTTGCCAGCGGGATTCGATTTCCGCGAAGTCGTAACGATATTTTGTTTGAGTTTCAGTCACAGCCACTTAAAGTACCATTTATCGAACGATCTATCCGTACGATTGAAGGAAGCGTTTTCGTCCCTGCTCCAGCGAGGACAGGCGGCAAGATATAGCGAATCCTGACTTGTTGCAAAGGATTACCTGGCTGACTTATCACCAGGCCCGGCAGATCTCCCACTATTAGCGGGCGTCCGCGCGGTCCAGAACGCGAATCTTCCGGCGCGGGAGAGATTGTTGGTGATACGGCATTTCATGCGCTCAATCTTCCCCCCTGCCGAATCTGATAGCTTGAGTTTCACGGACAGCGGCGAATCGTAGGCATAAACTCCCATTCGGCCGTAAGTGAACGGTCCGCGGTCATCCGGGTCCATACTCCAGCCACGCACATATCCTGTTTCGCGGGCCAACTCCTCGACCCTGCAGTTATACCGGCCGAAGGGATAGCATATTTCATCAACCGGCTTGTTCAGGATTTTCTCAAGAATGCTCTTTGATTCATCAAGCTCGGCGCTGATTTCGTCGTCGGTTAATCTTGTCAAGTCGCGATGACTATGAGCGTGGCTGCCGATCTTATACCCCCGCTCTGATAGCTCGCGGATTTGTGATTCATCAAGATGAACTGACGGCCTAAAGCGCGAAGAATAGTCCCACCGATTAACTTCTCCGATGTACCCGGTCAGCACAAAGATTGCGGCTGACAGAGAAAACCTGCGCAGAACAGGGTCGGCATATTCAAGAAATGAGGCGTATCCGTCGTCGAAGGCCAATGCAACTTCTGTGCTTTCGCAATCACGAATCTGTTCGGCGATTCTGGCAAAGCGCCCGGGCTGGCAATTCGTCACTCCCCAGCTAAATCCCGGCTCGACTTTGTGAAACGCAAGAACTTTCACAATCGAATTAAAAGCGCAAGGTGAGCGCTGCCTTGTTCAAGCCGCTTGCAAGTCAGGCAAATCATTTTTGCTAACCGGACCCAGTGAGACAGCCACCCGGTGGTCTTCAATGAAAATTTCCCGGGCCGCCTCAAGCAAGTCGGCGGAAGTCAGACTGTCAGTTATGGCCAGCGATTTTTTTAGCGGAGTGTATTTGCCGAGGAGTAATTCGTGGCGAGCCAGGCGATTCATCCTGCCGGTCGCGCTTTCTTGTGAGAATATCAGCGACCCTTTGATCTGCGCGCGAATTTTCTCCATTTGAAGTTCCGGGATCGGACGTCGTTTTAGTTTTTGAATCTGTTTGTCTATCAACTCCAGAGCCAGCGGCAGGCTCTTCCCTTCTGCGCTGAGATAGATGCCAAAAGCTCCGGAGTCACGATAGAAATCCTGGAAACTATAAATCGAATACGCAAGGCCGCGTTTTTCGCGAATCTCCTGAAACAGCGTTGAAGACATTCCGCCGCCGAGATAGAAATTCAATCCCAGCGCGGCAAAACGCATTGGGCTGGCAAAAGCGTAGCTGGGGTAAGCCAGGACAAAATGACTCTGGGCGATGTCTTTCTCAATAAAATAGGTCTTTTGTTCAGTAGGTGTCACAGCGGGCAAATACGCTGGCGAATCGTGTGATGGAAATCTGAACTTGCGCTTGACCAACCTGACAAGCTCTTCATGTTTCAAATTGCCGGACGCTGAAATGACAACCTTTGGAGCCGTGTAGTATTTGTCTATATATTTCAGGATTGCCTTACGGGGCATTTTCGAAACTGATTCTGATGTCCCCAGAATCGATCTGCCCAGCGGATGCGCTCCCCAGAATTTTTCGGCAAAAATATCATGCACCAACTCTGACGGTGTGTCGTCAGTCTCTTTGATCTCCTCAAGCACCACCTGTTTTTCCCGTTTTAGATTCTGGGGAGTGAAAGTGGAGTGCATCAGCATATCCGAGAGCACGTCCAGAGCCTGCGGCAGATGTTCGTCCAGAATACGGGCGTAGTAGCAGGTCTGCTCGCGCGTGGTGAATGCGTTCATTGCTCCGCCGACCTGCTCAATTTCAGTCGCGAGCCGGTGGGCTGAACGGGTGCGTGTCCCTTTGAAATGCATATGCTCAATCAAATGAGAGGCGCCGTTTTCCGACGCCTCTTCATTCCGTGAACCGACATCGACCCAGATGCCAATAGCGATTGAGCGTATTGAAGTCACCCGCTCGGATATTATTCGCAGTCCTCCCGGCAATGTTGTCTTCTTGACACTCAATATAGTACTACCTTTCACCCCGGCGACAATTTAGCTTCGCTGAGGTTCTTTTTGGTCTTCTTTCCGCTCAATCAGCGCCTTGCGAGACAAACGAATCTTACCTTCCGGATCGATATTGATGACTTTGACCCTGACCGAGTCACCTACATTCAACACGTCCTCGACTTTTGCCACACGCGAATGATCAATCTCCGAAATATGGACCAGTCCATCGGTGCCGGGCATGATCTCCACAAAAGCGCCGAAGGTCGTGACACGCCTGACTCTTCCGTCGTAATCTTTGCCGATTTCCGCTTCCTCTGTCAGCGACTGCACTCGTGCGAGCGCTTTTTCACCGGCCTCGGCTTCAACTGAAGCGATCAGCACGGTACCGTCATCAGAAATGTCAATTTTGGCGCCGGTCTCTTCAGTAATGGCGCGAATGGTCTTACCTCCCGGTCCGATCAGATCACCGATCTTGGAGATCGGGATGCGGACTGTGATAATACGCGGCGCATACTCAGACATATTCTCGCGGTGTCGAGGCAGCGCCTCTTCCATTTTAGCCAGGATAGTCATTCGCGCCTGGCGCGCCTTTTCCATCGCGGCGCCCATCGTCTCCAGGTCCATTCCGGAGACTTTTATATCCATCTGGAACGCAGTAATACCGGCTGCCGTGCCGCAGACTTTGAAATCCATGTCGCCGAAATGGTCTTCGTCACCCAGGATGTCCGTCAACACGGCGAACTTGCCGTTCTCCTTAATCAGGCCCATGGCAATACCGGCCACATGGCACTTGATCGGCACACCGCCGTCCATCAGCGCCAGCGATCCTCCACATACCGAGGCCATTGATGATGAGCCATTTGATTCCAGAATGTCTGCAACAATCCGGATTGTGTACGGGAACGATTTTTCGTTTGGCAACACCGGCTCCAGC
>JADFNA010000293.1 GCA_022563625.1 Candidatus Zixiibacteriota bacterium | reverse complement strand
GAGTGATGCGATCATTTGAAGCGCGATTTCCGAAGTATGACCCATGGCGCGGGCCAGAGCTATCCACCCGGCCGAACGGCGCACAGCGCGCCAGGTTTCAGACAGCCCGGCGAGTGAAAGCGGCATGTTTCCAAAGCGATAAACTTCTTTTAACTGCCAGAAAAACGCTACAGCGGATCCGGCGGCCAGACCCCAGAAGTAATAGGCCAATGAGGATTCCATCAGAAACAAGGTGAGGGTCCCAAGCGCCATACCGGATGTCAGCGGACGTGCGAACGCAGCGCGCATGAATCTGTTGTTGGCGTTTTCAATCGCCTGCAGGAACGCCGAGAGCGCCAGAAAAGGCATCGCGAGCGACATGATTTGCAAATACTCGGCTAGCAGTTCATGACGCTGAGTATCAAAACCCGGCGCCAGAACTCTTGCAAAACCGTCTGCCGCTATGAACAACAAGGCGGAAAATATCAGCGCTAATAACGCAGTCGCCCAGAACAACGGCGCAACTTTCTTCTGCGCCTGTTGCAGCCCGAGGTCCGAACGCAACCGCTGATAATGCGGGACCAGCGCGACCAGGGCAACTGACAAAATGAAGTAGCCGCTAATCATCGGCAGCGGCAGGGCGATAAAAAACGCATCAACCTCCGGCGCCATGCCATACTGCGAGGCGACCAGCGCCGAGGCGCCATAGCCAAACAGCATGGAGAAAATATTGGCGCCGAAAACGATCAGCGTATTACTGGCGATTCCTGATTTTGACATGCTGATTCTGTGTGTGTCTGATATTCCTGATGCGCCTGGCTTTCAATTTTCCCCCGCCAGCCATAGTGGGGACGAAAATTGAGCGGTTCGATTTGTGTCAACAGTCTATCCAGCGAATACGTTTCTGAGAGGTAGCTCACGCGAATCCGCCCGGGGTCGTTGACAGCGTACGGCGCCTCCACGACGCGCTGTTTATCACCAACAATATAATCATACAAACGGAGTTTTCGGTAATCGAAACCCATCAGTGTCATGGCCGCCAGGTCGACCGGGATTGGCGAATGACCGGCCAAAACTATCCCGGCCGTGCGCGGGTCCGGGTCAAGCGGGCCGTCACCCTCACCGGCGATAATTCCATCGACAATCGAGAAATAGCCCCTCTGCGGCGTTTCGCGCATAACACCTTTTTCATCGGCCAGAAAGAGGATTCGGTTTAAGTCTATTACCATCCGCCAGGCAGTATCGTTGCCGCTCCAGTCTCCCAGCCGTATGGCCGGGGTTAAGTCCATCTTGCTTGCGCGTCTCAGCAGCCGATACCCTGCGCTTATCAAGTTAAACAGCCCAACCGAAAACTTATTTGGTTTCACCAGAAGTTTATCAATAAGCGCCCGCTGGCTCTTGAGAATCAGCTTTTGCTTGCCGTCCATCCGGGCGGGGTACTCATCACCGCCGGCGTCCGAGGCTCCGACACGAAAGTGCGCCAGATAATTCTTATCGCCGTTGATTCCCACCAGGTTCTTAAGATTCAACGTGACCCCGGTTTTCTTGTGTGATTTCATTTTCGGCAATGAAATAACCACATCGGCCTTGAGTATCGTCCCGCTGACCAGATACTCCTGGCGTTCGCCGGAGTGATGTTCGCTGGTGAAATTGCGGTCATAATCAGCGCCGTAAAGATTTTCCAGATTCTCCAGATGATACAACAGTGACTCGGAGCCAAGATTCACTTTGAAATACCCGTTCGGGTCTCCGGCCAGTGTGATACGGCTGTTGTCTTTGAGATAGCCGTCGTCGTCTACCAGATACGCGATTTTTCGCAGGTCAATAAATTTCGGGATTATCCCGCCGTACGTTCCGGCATGTTCTTCATAGTGACTTTTGAGGGCGGAGAGTTGTGATATTTCGAACACGCGCTCAAAATTGCAATCCGCCTGGGGCGCATCACAGACCGTCACTTCGCCCTCGCCGTCAAGCGCCAGCAGCGTATAATCCAGCGCTGCGCGAATCAAAGACGGATGTGTGATGACAGAGAAAATATCAAGTCCGCGCGGATGCGTGTCGAGCACCCAGTTTGGTTTAAGCGCAACACTGTCACCGGGAGAGATAATCTCGCCCAGCGGGTTCCAGTCGGGAGTTCCATAGCGCGCCCTGTCAAGGCCGAGTTGAAACAGCGCCTCGCGCACCAATGCAAAAGCGTCTGCTCCGCCGCTTTCGCTTGTTTCATCACAGCGACACTCGGGGTATCTGAGATGCGGGTGAAATGGCGCCTGATTGTTATAGCCCGCCCGGCCGTCGAGCGCCAGGCCGACATGATGGATGTCTTTGTTTAGTTTGATTTTAGACACCGCCTAGAGTTCCAGGTCGAGATGCTGCACGAGGAAGCGCGCTTTTCCCCGGCTGGTTGTTGGTAATTCAGTAACATGCTCTATGGTCAATTTCATATCGGCGCCGAATTTTTCAGAGACACCCTGGAGGATTTTCCTTTCGTCGTTTTCAGTGAAACTGTTCTTGGCCACAATATGCATTTCTATCTCACCCGCCCTGCGCTGAACAAAGCGAAACTGCCGCACCGCATCGAAAATACCTGAATGCATATTGATTGCGCACATAGAAATCCTGCGCCCGTCGCCGGTCAGGGCCAGTTCCTGTGCGCGGCCTTCCACGCGCTGCAATACCCGCGTCAGCATATTTCCCAGCTTTCCGTATGCCTCCGCTGACCAGAGGCCGATATCCCCGGTGCGATAATTTACAAACTGAGTTCCCTGATTGAGGAAACCGGTCGTAATGATCTCACCCGGCGTGTCCGGAGCGGTGATGATAGAGCCGTCATCGGCGCACAAATAAATATAGCCATAACCTGGAATCACATGCAGTTGACTTTGACCAAAACGCTCGCCGGCCAGCGCCGCTTTTTCGGCGTGGCCATACCATGAATAGACCGGCGCTCCAAATGCCCGCTCTATTCGTTGTCTCTGCCAGAGCGGCAAAGTCTCTGGGCCCAAAAGGAGCGCTTTGAGATTCATCTGCGCCGGCTGGCCGCTTTCCTCAATATATGCCGCCAGCATATTCGCGGCTGACGGATACGCCTGTATATAGGGCGGGTCAAAACTAAGCAGCCTCTGATATATCTGATCCAGGTCGTCTCCTTGCAGATGGTATGAAGAAAAAATCATAGAGCGGCGAAATGGATCGCTCATCCACAGCCGTTTTTTTGGGCCTGCGCTATTCTGTTTGTTCTTGTCTGAATGTGTGCTTACCACAGACCCGCGAAAAACCGCCGAACGCGAAGTTGGCGTGTAGCCGGTCTGACTCCAGAGAAAATGGATATACGCAGTCTCAACGGCTGCCGAAATCCTCTTTGCATCATAAAAACCCATTGGCAGCGCCGTTGAACCGCCAGTTGTCAAATACACCCGGCGGTTTTTTGCCAGAGATGATAGTGTGTAACGTTCAGCATCCGCTTGCAGATCGCCCTTGGTCACAAGCGGCAGGTCATATAGCAGTTCGGTAACATCACGCCTCCTCCACTTTCCTGAGAAAACGTCTAA
>JADFNA010000009.1 GCA_022563625.1 Candidatus Zixiibacteriota bacterium | reverse complement strand
GGAAAGGACGCGCGGGCAGATCTCGACCGCTGCTTGAACGGGCAGAGAACGATCGGGCTTGGCGGGAGCCGACGTCAACATCGAGCCAGGCTGAGCAGGTTGTGCGCAAAGACGGTCGCTCCCACCGTCGCGACGAAGTGCTCCCATCCCTTGTTGAAGCAGCGCGCCAGACCAAGCGCGCGCTTGAGAAACGAGATCGATCCCTCGATCCCGGCGCGGAAGCGCCGAGGCTGATTTCACGTATCGAAAGTCTGGGGATTACGCTGGAAGCAATTCTCCTGACGCACGGCCACTCAGATCATATCGGCGCCGTTGCGGAAATTAAGGAGCGCTTCGAGCTGCCGATTTATATTGGAGACGGAGAGCAGGAACTGCTCACTGATCCGCTCAAAAACCTGTCCGCAGCGCATGGAGAACATGTAGTGTCGCCTCCGGCTGACCACTTGCTGAATGACAGTGACAGCCTGACTATCGCCGGTTTTGATTTTAGCATTCTCTTGACACCCGGACATTCGCCGGCCTCAATTTGTTACTTGCATGACAAGATTATGTTCTGCGGAGATGTTGTGTTCATGGGTTCAATCGGCCGCACTGACCTGCCCGGCGCAGATCATGAGACAATGATGCGTACCCTCGCCGAAAAAATCCTGACCCTTCCCGATGAAATCTTTCTCTATCCCGGTCACGGCCCGGCGACAACTGTCGGCCGTGAACGCATGACCAATCCGTTTTTGCTGCAACTGCAAGACAGCAGCGTCTGAGGCTGTCACACTCGATTGAGATAGTCGCGCGTACATTGTAGCGGGGCAAAACCTTCCGGCAAATTGGGTTCGTTTTCTATATTTCGATTATTTTGAGGTGTGGTTGTCTCTCCACGGTGGTGGATGCAGGTGTAGTGAGGGTGTTTGTGGGCGCTTGTGAGTTCTTTCTTCATCATATATGTCTCGCAGGTGTATCTGGTGTGGTTTTGTAGCTTTCTTGGTGAATAGGCAGACTCAGGCGGGAATGGGGCAAACCGGAGGCTCCACAACCCGCACGAATGAAACCCGGACAAATGTCCGGGCCGCGACGGCCGGGGCGTCACAGGAATAGCATGTATTCGCTTGACTGTGTCGATGGTGGAGCTAACTTAGAAAGTGTTACGACTAATGGGGGCTTGGTAGAAAACTGTTGCATCGCAAACATATGTAGACTACTTTATACCGATAGTATGTCCACTTTGTTTGCCGACATACAATAACTAACCTATTAGTATTAGCAATACTTGTGAATAATTTTGCCATTAATTGGATGTCGCCCGCTGGTATCGCATTTTGGAGGTGAAGCAAGATATGACTTTTCGAAGTGTCTTTATAGCTGTATTTATTGGAACCGCTCTGATAGTGGCGGCAATCCTAATTAACCGGGCCCGCCCACCAATTGAAACAGCACAACCAGCGCCGGAATATGTCCGCGCCAGTGGAAAGTGCGCGGGATGCCACAGCAAGGAAACATCGGCAATTGTCCACCAATTCTCAATGAGCGCTCATGCCAGAGCCGGTATTACATGTTATGATTGCCATTATCCGCAGGCTGGACAAGAACAATTTACACACAACGGATTCACTCTGGCAAAAACGCTGACCGCCTTGAATTGCGCCCAATGCCACTCTACCGAATACGACCAGTTTCTCAAGAGCCGCCACGCAGCTCCGGCCTGGGCTGCCGTCAGGGGGGAAGAAGCATTCACACCGGAACAAATCGCGTTTTCGGAGAAGTACCACGAAGGAGCGGTCAAGCGTCCACCGAATGAACTGACAATCGCCCAATGGGAAGGGGTTTTGGAATTAGGCTGCGAGTCCTGTCATGCAATCGGCAAACCAAATACCGACGGCAGCATAGGCAGTTGCACACATTGTCACGCCCGGCATTCAACATCAATTGCCCTGGCGCGCCAGCCGGAAACCTGTGGTCAATGCCACATGGGGCCGGACCATTCCCAACTCGAAATCTACAACGAATCTAAGCACGGCGTGCTCTTCAATTTGCAACGATCAATTTTGAATCTTAACGCTTCCCCAAAGAATCTGACTACCCGCGACATGTCTGTGCCAACATGTGCAACCTGCCATATGAGCGGCCTGGAGGGGATGAATGTTACGCACGATGTTACTGAGCGTCTTTCCTGGTGGTTGTTTTCTGCAATCTCCAAGAAACGCCCTAACTACATAATGGGGCAGGAGGCGATGAAAAATATTTGCCTGAAGTGTCACGCGAAGCCGCAGGTGGAAAAGTTCTACGAGGAAGCAGAAGTTGTACTTCATTCAACCAACAAGAAAGTGCAGGAAGCCCTCGATCTCGTTGCTGAACTTCGCCAGGAAGGCCTGTTGACTCCCGAGCCATTCGACGAACCAATCGAATTCTTGGCTTTTGATATGTGGCATTATTATGGAAGGACCGCCAAGCACGGCGCTTTCATGGGAGGCGCCGATTTCGTGCAGTGGCATGGCAACTACGAATTATTGCTTCACATAGTTGAAATGAAAGATATGGCCCGCGAACTCCGCGCTGATTAGATCATTTATGAAGGATAATCCTAATTCCAGGGCAATATCATTTTTGCTCGTCATTGAAGTTTTTATCATTGTCAATATTGGGTTTTTGGCGCTGGATATTTTTATCGCTCATTCCGTCAATTCATTCCATCACCCGGCCGAATGGATTCCATTTTATTTTTCAATTGCAGCGCCGGTTCCTCTGTGTATCGAATTGGCGCTTAACTGGCGGAGAAGAGAGCATAGGGTGCGGGTAAACGGCCTCGTTGTCGGGTACGGTTCCATCGCAATCGGCATTGCGGGCGCTATCTTTCATCTGAACAGCTCCTTTTTTGAAGCGCAGACTATACGAAGCCTCGTTTACGCAGCTCCTTTCGCTGCCCCGCTGGCCTACTGTGGGCTGGGATTTTTACTTTTGTTAAATAGAAGCATTGCTGTCGAAAAAATGGAATGGGGGAGATGGCTGATATTTTTTGGTCTCGGCGGATTTGTCGGCAACTTCGCGCTGGCGCTATTGGATCATGCCCAGAACGGATTTTTTTACTGGGCAGAGTGGATTCCTGTTATCAGCAGCGCGATAGCTATTGGATTCTTGTTAGTTACATTTTTTGGAAGCGTGTCGCGGAGGTTTCTTGATGTCACCCTTGTCGTTCTGGCGCTTCAGATGATTGTCGGAGCGCTCGGTTTCTATTTTCACGGGATGGCGGTATCCAGCGGGGCGGAGCCTTCATTTATCCGAAATCTTGTAACAGCTGCTCCCATTTTTGCACCGCTATTATTCGTAAACCTCGCCCTTCTTTCAGGAGTAGGAATCTGGGATGTGCGAAGCAAGCTATATGCTATTGAAGGCGCTTAGTGAACGGCCAGTGTCCCAACTCGTCCTGTGCGATATCGAAAGGTCTGGCGGCTCGTCCGCTCTGCGGCGGGTTTCTAGCCCTCTGGGCGTGTTGATAAACCCTATTTCAGTTGCGTCAGGTCCTTCGACGGCGTCCTCTGCCGTCGTGAGACTTGATGCTTTCCCCCGAGAGAAGTGTCGGGCCGCGCCGGCCGCCTGCGGCGGACTCCTCGCAAAGACTATTAAGGGATTTTTCAACAGGTCCCATAGAGGCAGGCCACCCGACCCTGGCATGCGTGACACGCTCGTGGCGATTTCCTGTTGACCATTCGACCAGGTTTTTATATATTCATAATACAGAAAGGTATAAATCGTGTTATTGAAACCTTCATATGGGAAAGCACAGTGTGAGCCACCCACATGTCCAGGTATATCAGTTAGCCTGTGTTGATCAAATCTCTTGCAGAACGAGGACACTATGAGTTGTAACCGGATTTCTCTTACGGCGTCGATTGTTGTCTGCTGCCTTTTAATGCACTGTTCCAGTTTGACCGAGCCCACCGAGCCCAGCGATCCAAGCCCGATTCGTTTACCATCCGAGTTGACAGCGACGGAGCGGCGGCTAGTTACCGCGACGAACGAATTCACATTCGACCTTTTCGAAAAGATTGCCGCAGTGACACCGGCCGACTCCAACCTCTTCATTTCGCCCATGTCGGCGGCGTACGCGCTGGCAATGGCCTATAACGGCGCAGCGGGAGACACGCGTGACTCCATTTCCGCAACTCTCAAAATCGGTGATCTAACAACCAATCAAGTAAATGAGTCGTTCGCAGGCCTGACCGACGTCCTCACAAACGCCGACCAAACAGTCACGATCACCATAGCTAACGCCGTCTGGCACTCGACACGATTAACGCTTGTGCCGGAATTCGCTGATATCGTCCGGACTTTTTTTGGCGCCAGGGTCTCCGGCCTGGATTTCACCGATCCGTCGTCGGTCGACACAATAAACAGTTGGGTGTCCGAGAATACCAACGGCAAGATCAAGAAGGTGTTCGAATCTCCGCTCGATCCAAGCTGGGTTTACATACTCGCTAACGCCGTCTACTTCAAGGCAGACTGGACCGTTCCTTTCGACACCAGACTAACACGCGCAGATACCTTCCACCTTGCTGATGGCAGCGCCATGAGCGCCGACTTCATGTGGCTCGATAGTTGGACACGCCGGGACGACAGCGGTCGATTCGATCCGGACGTGACGTATCTCGTCAAAGACAACGAATTCACGGCCTTTTCACTCCCTTATGGTGACCGCTGGTTCAGGATGACAGTCTTTCTGCCGGATACATCACTACCTGTAACACAGTTCATTTCGCAATTTACCGTTGAAAAATGGGACCAATGGCGATCCGAGTTTTTGTCAGGACGTTTTAAAGCGAAACTGCCCAGGTTCAAGTTTGGCTATGAAGTGGCGCTTGATGACATTCTGGCCTCTATGGGGATGAATATCGCCTTTCAGTCGGGGGCAGCCGACTTCAGCAACATGTTTGAAGGCGGTGGAGTCTGGATCGACACCGTGATTCACAAGACATTTGTTCAGGTGGACGAAAAGGGTACCGAGGCCGCGGCGGTTACGGTCATAGGGGGACCAACTTCGCTTCCTCCTTTTATAGACTGCAACCGACCGTTTGTGTTTGTCATATCGGAGAAGGAATCCGGCGCAGTGATGTTTGTCGGCAAAGTGGCCCGCCCCGTCTGGGAAGAATAAATTAGTAATATAAGCTTAAGGAATGTGTCAGGAGGACAGGCCTCCTGACCTACCGATTTTAGTCAAAAAGTCCTAGGCGTTGAATTCACCGGGGACTTTTGTACATCCACAAATGTATGGATCAAATCGCTACGAAACCGGAATCCAGTAGGCGATTTTGAGGGCGAAAAAGTCTGAGCCCTCTCCGCTGAATGAGTCAAACAGATTGCCAAAACGCGCATTGCGTCCGGCGCGCGCATTGTTGTCAGTCAGGCCGCCGGAAAGATTGCGCTGCCAGACCAGAAATGCCGTACTGCCGGGAAAAAACTCCCAGCGCATGACAAGATTGCTGCGAAACGACAGGCTGGTGAAGTTTGCGCTGCCAAAAGATGTGTTGCCGTCAGCGTCGGCAATAAGGGCGCCGCTGGAATCAAGCACTTGGAATGTGCCGTCGCCATTCGGATTGTCGATGATCATTGTGCCGTCAGTTCCGGTCTGCGTCAGGTCAAGTGAACGTTCAAACGGCGTCTGTCCGTTTTCAAAGAAGCGTCCGTTGGAGATAAACGGTTCGGCATACAACTCAAGGCTCAAATCCGGCGTGAAGAAATAGTTTGCCCGGATCCGCATTGAGATAGTGCTGCGCGCTATGCGAGAGAAAAAGTAACGCCGGCCGAAAGTATTCGCTCCTCCTGCCACAAACATCGCCTCGCTGGCGTCGTCGCCCAAAGTCGCAACATACTGGCGAGGTTGTTCTTCGCGTTGGTAAAACGGTCTGGCGGATAGTGACAGACGATTGCCTACTCGTGTAGAGAGATTGATGCTGAAGTTGTAGAGGTATCCACCCAGTTCGTCATTGGCGGCCAGGCCGCTTATGCCATACTTGAAAGTGTTGCGGAAAAAACCGTTATCAACTCCCAACCAGACAGTCCAGCCGGATTCTTTACCGACGTCTGGGCCGCCGCGAGTGCGGGAGTCAGAGACGCCACGGTTGTCACGGTCGATGCCCCACCAGCTGTTCCAGAAGTTTTTCCAGGTCATTGAACCGTTTACGTTCCATCCGCTATATGTATTTACATTGCCAAAGTTTGAGCCGGCGTCCCAGTTTGTAAATATGCTATATCTGCGGAAGATTTTGCCCGGATTAGTTTCCTGATAACCGACCCATCCCCAGTAGTCAATATCGTCCGCGGAACCGAGAGTACCTGCGTCATTGAGTTCAAATTCCGGAGATTCAGCGCTGAAACCGCCGCCGAAGAGCCAGTGTTTGCCGCTCCATTTGCCGCCGCGCAGTCCGAGCTTGTAGCCGGTCAGGCTGGTGCGCGTTGGATCGAAATTGACGTAGTCTGCGTCCGGCCGTTGGAAATATCGAGCGCTGGACTCCTGGGCGCTGCGGATGACCTCGGGCGTCCCTTCAATATGGCTGAATCCGACATTTCCCACGATGTCGTATTTCCCGCCTGCAAAGCGGAGTTTGAAGTCACCGCCTCCGCTATAGGCTCGCTTGCGCAGTATGTCGGCCAGCGGGTCATTTTCATCGAAATCTCTTTCGACAGCGGTCAGGATGATCCCGACCGTCGAGGCGTCTTTTCCGAATTCCTTTTGCAGACGGGTCACGCCAAAGAAAGTGCGCGGTTCGATCTTTGTTTCAACAGTTGAATTGTTTGCAGAGATGAAGCCTTTGGAGAACTCCTGGTCTGTAACCGCCGCGAGAACTCCAAGAGATAAACCCGAACTCAAGCGGCCGGTCAACTTCGCGGCCCCGAGAATTGTCGTATTATTAGGACGCGAGACGAAATCACCTACAGATTCGCCATGCGGCCGGGCGCCGATTCTGCGGGAGTAAAAATACCTGGCGCCCTCGGCGTTGAAGAGCTGGCTGCCTTCGGTAAAAAACGCCCTTCGCTCGGGGAAAAAAGTTTCAAATGCGCTCAGATTAACTTCGGCGGCATCCGCTTCGACCTGGCCGAAATCCGGATTGAAAGTGGATTCCAGAGTCAGATTCGGCCCCAGGCCGACTTTCAAATCTCCTCCCAGGCGAGAAGTGATATTGCTGCCGTCATTAAACGGATCGGCGACATCGTAATCGCCGGTGAAACTGCCGTCACTGGCCAGATAGGGCAAAAGCTCGAGACGTCGCGACGGTTTGACGTTTTCAATCCCGACAAGATTGCCAAAACGGGAGGAATAGCCAGATTCTTCGCGCGGGACATAGACCCAGAATACATCTTCGTTGTCTGCGGGAATCCAGCGGTTGAAATTCACCCCCCAGACTTGTTTCTCTTTATCGGTAAAACGAAGCTGTGAAAACGGGATACGCATTTCGGCGGTCCAGCTTTTCTCATCAAGAGACGTCCGCGCTTCCCAGACCGGATTGAATGAATAGTCCCGGCTAAACTCGTTGTCTTGCGCATGATATCTTTCAAAGCGCACGCCGGCGGTGTTGACACCGAAGACATACGCCGTGCGGCGGTCCAGATAGGTGTCCAGCATCACGATGAACTGTTCGGCCGGTCCCTGAGAATCGCGGCGGTCCAAATGCTGTCTGAGGGCGCCGGGGTTTTTTGAATACATGCGCGCTCCGATATACACCGCCGCCTCATCATAGGTGACGGCGACCTCCATTGAGTCACTCGGCTGTTCACCCTGGTCCGGTTCCTTTTGCAAAAACCCATTGACAAACTGGGCCCTGGCCCAGATGGCGTCATCCAGTTTGCCGTCGAGTTTAATTCCTTCGCTGTTGATCTTGCTGGCCCTGATTTCTTTGCGCGGGCCGTCGCCCAAGGGCTGGGCATGTGATATGAGCCCAACTAACCCGGCAACAAAAAGCGCGAAGGCTACCCTAAATAATCCCCGCATGAACATATATTTCACAACTCGCTCCCCTCAGAGTGTGGCGCTTTAGAATTCGGTCCCATATGGAAGAGGTGTTGTTTATCAGATTAATGGTTGGCATGCCGCGATCAAGGCTTCCTCACTTTTACCGCAATAAGCCCGGCTCGAACATCTCCTCAAGCATACGTAATGCGGCGCTTCAGGTTCCATTTCACAGGCAGGGTAAATGACCAGCGGTCGCAAAGCCGGGGTGAACGGACACTTCGTCATACGAATTGTGGAATTATCCTGATAAGGTTCGATTACGCGGACTCTTGACAGCGTGTCCGGGAATGAACATCATGGTCAACATACTGTGCCGGAAACTCTTAGCGTCAATCCTGCGGAGTGCATGAAATGCCAGAAAGAAAACTGAAATTAGGATTCTACCGTCGGCCGACGCTGCTGGTGGCCCGTGAGTTGATTGGCATGGTGTTGGTTGACCGGCGCTCGAACGCCAAACAGCGGGCCGTGAGGATTGTCGAGGTGGAAGCATATATCGGAGAGGACGATCCGGCCAGCCATGCCGCCTGCGGTCCCACTTCCCGCAATCGGATTATGTACGGCCGCCCCGGTCTGGCTTATGTTTACCTCATCTATGGGGTATATAACTGTCTGAATATTGTCACTGAAAAGGACGGTTTCCCGGCTGCGGTCCTGATTCGGGCGGCTGAGCCGCTGGAAGGTGTGTTTGAAAATGACACCAAGAGCGGCCGGCGCCACCGGCCGGACGGGCCGGGCAAACTATGCCTGGCGCTTGGCATTGACAGGTCCGACAACGGCCTTGATTTGACTGATAACGCTCTGTATCTTGCTGACCGAAATCTGCGGCCCGGAAC
This sequence comes from Candidatus Zixiibacteriota bacterium, assembly GCA_022563625.1. Taxonomy (GTDB): domain Bacteria; phylum Zixibacteria; class MSB-5A5; order GN15; family JACZUZ01; genus JADFNA01. Next base: position 4,363 of record JADFNA010000009.1, on the reverse strand, counting down.
GATTGCCACCAGTGGACGCATCGGAATTTCCGCCGCAACGGACCGACTCTGGCGCTTTTTCGACCCGGATTCGCCATATATATCTACTCAAAGGAAACCTCGCCCGCGAGCGAATAGAACGACACCTGCGAATTAAGCCTGCAAATTAAGCCTGTGGCTTGAAACGGTGACTTGAGCAAGGTGATCTGAGCAAACGTCTGGCGCCTGTGGCCTTTCGGTTGATTAATGCACGCAGAGAGACGGTTCTCCTACCCGAAAACACTTACACTCAAGAGATTCCATTCAGAATAGACAGTACAGTGCAGCGCCCCCGCTGAATTTCAAGGTTTGAATCATTTGAAACACAGATCAATCCAACTATGAAACACCTGAAGTCCACCACCATTCCCATTTCCGCCTTCGGCAATGTTATCAAAATACTCGACAAAGCCGCCGCCAAAATGAAAGTCGATCCGGAACTTTTGGAATTCATCAAAGAGCCGCGCCGTTCAACTATTGTGAAGCTGCCGGTGCAAATGGACGACGGTACATTCCGCATGTTCACCGGCTATCGGGTCCAGCATTCCGTGGTGCGCGGCCCGGCCAAAGGCGGCATTCGCTATCACCCCAATGTCACCCTGGACGAGGTGCAGGCTCTGGCTTCGTGGATGACCTGGAAATGCGCCGTGGCCAAGATTCCGTTCGGCGGCGGCAAAGGCGGTATCATCTGCGACCCTTCCAAACTCTCCAAAAAAGAACTGGCCCGCCTGACCCGGCGCTATACCGCAGATCTGATAGATCTATTCGGCTCACAAAAGGACATTCCGGCGCCGGATGTCGGCACTGACTCGCAGACTATGGCCTGGATCATGGACACCTATTCGATGCACAAAGGCCATACGGCCCCCGGGGTTGTGACCGGCAAGCCTTTGGAGATCGGCGGTTCACTGGGGCGCGTGGAAGCAACCGGGCGCGGAGTTATGATCTCCGTGCGCGAGATATGCAAGAGCATTGATCTGGATCTGGCGGAGGTGACAGTCTCCGTGCAGGGATTTGGCAATGTCGGCAGCATCGCTGCCCTGCTGCTTTCCGAAGAAGGCGCCAAAATCACGCATGTTTCCGACCAGTATGGCGCCATACATAATCCCGACGGAATTGACATTCCCAAACTCATCAAACACGTAGAGTCAAAAAAGAAGGTCCCCGGATTTCGCGGCGCAAAGCGCTGCGGGCGGGAAGATGTGCTTTTCTGCAAAGTGGATGTGCTAATCCCGGCGGCGCTGGAGAACGTCATCACCGGCAAGAACGCACGCAGGATTAAGGCCAGGATAATCGGCGAGGGCGCCAACGGCCCGACAACGCCGGAAGCGGATGTCATTCTCGAAAAGAAAGGCGTCATTGTTGTTCCCGACATTCTGTGTAACGCCGGAGGCGTGATTGTCTCTTATTTTGAATGGGTGCAGGACAACATGGGCTATTTCTGGGACGAACCCGAGGTCAATCTGCGGCTGGAGAAGAAAATGGTCGAGGCGTTTTACGATGTGTACAATCACTCGCAGGCGCACGGGGTCTCTCTGCGCCTGGCGGCCTATATGCTGGCGATTCACCGCGTGGTATCAATTCTGGAGATGCGGGGCATTTACGCCTGATTCGTCCTGGCTCAGCCCTTACCGGTATGATAACATATGTTTGACGCAGAGTTTTTTCAGCGGGCCGCAGTCGCCGGGCCGGTTATAGTCTTCGCCCTGAGTGTGCATGAATTCTCACACGCTTGGTCTGCGCTCAAATTCGGCGATGACACCGCCGCCCGCATGGGCCGTCTGACGCTCAACCCGCTGGCCCATCTGGATCTGATGGGAAGCATTGTGATGGTCATGAGCCAGTTTACTTTTGGCTGGGCCAAACCGGTTCCGGTTAATCTGATGAATGTCAAAAACTATCGTGTGGCTGATTTCTGGATTTCATTCGCCGGACCGATCTCGAACATTTTGCAGGCGCTTGTCGCCGCCATGTTGTTGCGTGTGTTGAATCTTGAACCGGATGGCTATCTGGCCAACGCGCTCTACTTCGGCGTTTTAATCAATCTCGTGCTGGCCGTCTTCAATATGATCCCGCTTTTCCCGCTCGACGGATCACACATGCTGCGCTCAATACTGCCTCAGGAATATGAAGAGCCGCTGGCGCGTTTTGAACGTATCGCGCCGATGATCCTGATCGGATTGATAATCGTTCCGCGCCTGATTCCCGGATTTCCGAATATTCTGCACATGCTGTTAAGCTCGGTGGTGCATCCGATTGCCTCATTCTTGATGTACTAGGACCAGGCTGGAGCGAATTCTCGATGGCACTCCGACGCGCGGTCATAATGTTGTCTCTGGCGCTCGCCGGACTAGCGCTGTTCGGTTGTCCGGGGAGCAGAAAATCAACATCCGCAGGCTCTGTCTCAGAGCGTCCGGGTGTAGTCCGAGGCGACAAAGTCCTGGTCGATGCATACCTGTTCGACATGAAAGTACGCGACCGCAAATCGCGCCGAACGGTGCGCATGGATATTTATTTCGCCGACACCATAGCGCTGATTACCGGCCGCGCCTATCTGGGGAAAGGTGTGGGCCGTGGGGTCTGGCGCCCGGACTCGGCGCTGTTCTACTTTCCCACAGAAAATGAATACTATGCAGGCCGCCTTGACAGAATTTCCGACGCCGGTTGCCTGGAGGATGGTCCCCTGCAGTCCTCTCTGTCCGCTCTGTTTTCGGGAGACATTGAACGGGTTCGGTTAATTGAAGGATTGACGGTAACTCAGGAATCTGACAGGCGTTTTGAGGCCGAGTTGATATTGGGAAACTGTCCGGGTCCGCTAAAATTAACTTTTGACACTCCTGGAGGGGCGGGGAGATTCTACCTGAAGAAGTTCGAATACAGGGGTAAGGATGGTAAGAGCGTCATCAAAGCCAAACGGCGGACAATCCGTTTGGCCCGCGAATTTGATCTGAGGCGCTTCAATCTAGATATCCCCGGTGACGCGCTCAGACTTGATTGGTAAAAGTTCGGTTTCGACGCTGACTGCCATCCCGTAATCGTATCGTATTCGTGCTGTATTCGTAGATTTTTGTGTTATGTTCCCTGTTTCGGGTAAAGACCGTTATGGATAAACCAACAAACATATATCTGCGTACGCTGGGGATACTCAGGCCTTACTGGGTGCGGCTGGTCCTGGCCTCCGGCTCGGCGGCGATGTATGCGTTTTTCTCGGCGGCGTTGATCTGGATGATCGGGCCGCTGTTGATGGCCGTGTTTTCGCTAACCGAGACGCAGATCGGGGGCGCAGACACGCCGGCGTTGCCGTATGCTGATGGCGCCCTTTCCTCTGCGAAGGAGGCGATCAAGGGCTTTATCCAAAGTCTGGTGGATGCGCCAACGCCGATTTCTCGATTGTTTAATTTCTGCGCGCTGGTGATTGTGATTGTCGTCGGGAAAAACGGGTTCAATTATCTGCAGGGGTTTACCATGGCCTTCGCCCAGCAGGCGCTGGTGCGCGATCTGCGCAATCGTTTATTTAACAAATATCAGGACCTGTCGTTTGATCACTTTCATATGGAGCGCACGGGAGCTTTGATGTCGCGCGTTACCAATGACGTTATGATTCTCAATCACTCGCTTGATCTTGGTTTCAACCACCTGGTTGCGGATTTCACCCTGGCCGCTTTGCTGGTCAGCTTTCTGATACTGCTGAGCTGGAAGCTGACACTGATCGCGGCGTTGTCATTGCCCCTGCTGTTTATCTTCATCTATTTCATCGGCAAGAAAATCCGCAAGTATTCGACACGCTCACAGGAGCGCATGGAAGATGTCACCTCGACACTGGAAGAAAACCTGTCCAATTTTCGCATTGTCAAAGCATTCGGCGCCGAAGCCAAAGAAAAAGAAAAGTTCTCCCGGGCGACACAGCGCTATTTCCGGGCGCTGCTGCGCATGACACGCATTACACATCTGAACTCACCAATCAACGACACACTGGCTTCTGCGGTCGGAATTTTTCTGCTGTATTTTGCCGGAACGACTGTGCTGGCGGGCTCGGGGCAGATGGACGCCTCTGATTTCATGGTCTTTATCGTTGCCTTGTTTGCGCTGATCAAACCCGGAACATTTTCAAAGAAAAAAACTTTCGGCTGCGTTCTCGCCAGAGCTCTAACAAAATGCGAGTAAAGTTTTCCCCTTGACACTTCAATTCCTTTTCGTTCTCCTTTTCCTCTCGTAATAGAAAAATCCTGACAGGGCGGACCGCCGACCATGCAGTCGAGCTTTCCTAAATGTTCAAAGTTAATTTTGGCTATGTCGCCGTGCACGTAAACCGGCAGTCTGGTCTCAGAGCTGAACTGATCAGCCT
>JADFNA010000292.1 GCA_022563625.1 Candidatus Zixiibacteriota bacterium | reverse complement strand
TAATTCACCGCAAAACACCGGAAAACCACATCGACGAACGGGAATTTCCTCTAGTAAATGGGAATTTCTCCTCACTTTTTTGGCAATCTATTACATAATTGCCGCCTCCGGCGTCGGACGGGGTATCCGTTTGTCCCTTTAAGTAGATCTATTACAATAGCTTACAGGACTCGATCAGGTGTCCGTGAGATAGCCATCAGAGAGGCGCTCGGTGTGCTTCCTTGTTGAAACGGGCTGTAAATAACCCCTTCGCGGTCGATAACCTGTGAGAGGATAATTCCCGTTCATTTCACGAAATCCGGTCGGTCGCGTCTAACCAGACTACTACGGGTAACCGCCGAGGATTGATGAGCGAGAAGAAAAAGAAAAAAGAGTCGGAAAAACCAAAAAAAATGTACTGGCATTTATACAGCCTGCAGTTGCTGGGACCGGAGAAATTCTCCAGAGTTGTGGACAGGATACTGCGCAAGGATTTTGGCCTGATCAAGTGATCAGTTTTTTCCGGTTAAACGGGCGGCGATTGCGGTATTCCCCGCCAGACGGTTTCAAAGCTTGACTTGGCCAAATATCGCGGCTATAATCGGGCCGGCTTAGCCGCAGGAGACGGTGAAGCGTTATTCAACACGGAGTTAAAAGAGCAAGTTAGATGAATCTAAAAAAGGCAATGAAGCGTAGTCTTACCATAGTGCTTATTCCCGGCGCTCCTCGCGAATCGCGCCAATGGAGAGTCAGCGCCGGCTTTCTGTGGGCTGTCGGCGCCGCCGGTTGCTTAATTATTGTGGCGAATCTTTTCCTGACCTCAAGCTATCTCGATAAGGAAATCAATGCCGAGCAGGGCCGGCGGATGATGGAAGAAAACGCTGCGCTGAGCGAGAAACTCGAACGTCTGCGCTGGGAACTGGCGGATGTGTCTGCCAATTACGAGGCGCTGGTCTCGCGGGAAATCGCTATCCGCGAATTGTTCGAATTACCCGAGATCGACCCGGAACAGCGTATGCTGGGTGTTGGTGGTCAAATCTCCGAGCCGCCTATCCTGGCTTCCCGCGCAAATGAAGTTGCTTATCAGAGCGGGGTTGAAATAGACCGGCTCAATCGCCTGGCCCGCTTTGAACTTGAAAAATACGCCGAAATAATCGAAGCGCTCTCTGATAAGAAACGCCGGCTTGACCACACGCCGTCGATCAGACCCTCTAGGGGATGGTTATCACGCGGAATCGGCATGAAACGAAACCCGTTTACCGGCAGTATGCAATATCACTCCGGAATTGATCTGGCGAACCGCCGCGGAACGCCGGTTGTGGCCACCGCTGACGGCAAAGTCTCAATGGCGCGCCGCAACGGCGGTATGGGCAACATGGTGATCATAAAACACGGGTTCGGTTTGGTGACACGCTACGGACATCTGGACAAAATTCTGGTCAAATCCGGTTCGAAGGTGAAGCGCGGCGATGTCATCGGCCTGATGGGTTCCACCGGGTACTCAACAGGTTCGCACCTGCATTATGAAGTGATTCGAAACGGTAAGTCCAAGAACCCGTTGAAATATATCATCGACATCAATTACTAACTCTCATCAATATCTCCATCTGTTTTTCCCGGCCGCCGGGACACCTGCCAAAGGTCGGGACGCCTGCCACGGGTGAGGACGCCTGCCACAGGCCGGGAAGGTCTGCCAGCAGCCGATGGGACTTCGCTCCGCATTCACACAATTGAAGCGTCATATCCGCGCAATAGGGGTTGTCTGGGAATGTCTTGCTAACTATGTTCCTTGTGAAGGCGGCGCTATCGCCGCACAGCAGGAAAACGAACTATGGCGACTTGGAAATCAGAGCGGGCTACATTAACCATCGGCGGCATGCATTGCGCGGCCTGCGCCAATGGCATTGAACGAGGCCTCAATTCCCTGCCGGGTGTGAATGAAACACAGGTGAACTTCGCCATGGGTTCGGCGTCGGTGCGTTTTCGACCTGACATGCTGACTGTCGAAGACGTGCTGGCCGAAATTGAACGATTGGGATATGTCGCCCACAAGCGCGGGCGGGATGACCTGCTGGATTTCGCTGAGGAAATACGCCAAGCCCGCCGGAAGTTCACGCTGGCGCTTTATCTGATTGCTCCGCTGATAGCGTTCAATTGGTTCAGTGGCTCGCAGAGTTTTTCGGATGTTTCAGATGTCTGGCGCTGGGGGCAGGCGCCATATTATCTGATCGCCCTTTTGACCAGTTGTATACTGATTTTCGCCGGTCGAGAGATATTCAAGGACGCCGCAGGCCAGACACGCCGCAAACAGGCCAATATGAACAGCCTGATCGCCCTTGGATCGGGTGTGGCATATTTATTTAGCGTGTACAACTTGCTTTCCATGCCCATGGGATACAGGCCGTTGACAACCAATCTGTATTTTGATACAGCGTCCATGATTATCACCCTGGTGCTGCTTGGCCGCTATCTTGAAGCTCGCGCAGGCGGCAAGGCCAAGCAGGCCATCGTCGGTTTGATGAACCTTCGTCCGCACAAAGCGACCGCAATTATCAACGGCACACCGGTTGAAATAGAAAGCGCGTCGGCCCAGCCGGGCATGACACTCCTGGTGCGTCCCGGAGAACATATCCCTGCTGACGGTGTGATTACTTCCGATCAGCCATCGATTGATGAATCAATGCTGACCGGCGAGTCGATCCCGGTTGATAAAACCCCGGGAGACAAGGTTATCGGCGGATCACTTAACGGTTCACGGCCATTCGAAATGGAAGTCACGGCATCGGGGGAGGACAGTTATTTGTCCGGGGTGATTCGAATAGTTTCGGACGCGCAAAATACGAAAGCGCCGATTCAGCGTGTCGCTGATAGAATATCGGCCGTGTTCGTCCCGATTGTGTTGGGGATATCCACGTTGACTTTTATCGCCTGGTTCTTTTTGGGCGGGGAAAGCTCGGCCAACATGATGTTTATTGCGCCGATAGCCGTTTTGATAATCGCCTGCCCGTGCGCCCTCGGACTGGCCACTCCAACCGCCGTTCTGGCTGGCGCAGGGGCCGGGGCCAGATGCGGAATTCTTTTCAAAGGCGGAGATGTCCTCGAACATCTGGTCAAAAGTGACACAGTGGTGTTCGACAAAACCGGCACCCTGACTTACGGCAAGCCGGAAGTGACTGCAATACACAGCGCACCGGGAGTGACCGAAGTGGAACTGCTGTCAGTCGCCGCTTCGCTGGAACGCGCCAGCACACATCCGCTGGCCGAAGGAATTATGCGCGAAGTCAGCCTGCGCACTATGCAGTTTGTCAAAGCCAGCGATGTAGAATCACTGAGCGGGTTCGGCATGCGCGGGTTGATTGACCGGCGTCCGACGCTGGTCGGCAGCCAGGCGGCTATGAAAAAAAATGGAATTGATCTTTCGGAAATCGAAGACAAAGCTGAAGAGGAAATGCAGCGCGGACGCACACTGGTCTATGTTTCTATTGATGAAAACGCGCTGGGATTCATTGCGCTGGCTGACAAACTCCGTCCCGAAGCGGCGCAGGTGATCGCGGCGCTGAAAGCTG
>JADFNA010000291.1 GCA_022563625.1 Candidatus Zixiibacteriota bacterium | reverse complement strand
CCGTGAAAGTAATAGTCGGATTGGGATCGCAAACATCCGTGGCTGTGGCCGAACCGGTCGCTGACGGAGCCGATGACGCGCCGCATTCAATCGTGAGATTCACCGGACAGGTGATGGTCGGCGGGGTCAGGTCTTGAATTGTGATTATCTGAACACAGCTATCGGCATTCCCCGAGCAATCGGTCGCCTTGAAGGTGCGGGTGATCGTTGTGTCAGCAGGACACGCACCCGGCGTGACAACATCAGTAAAGCTGATAATAGGATTCGGGTCGCAAATATCGGTCGCTGTGGCCGAACCGGTAGCGGCCCCTGAACCGCATTCTATTGTGATATTCGCCGGACAGGAGATGGGCGGCGGGGTGGTGTCTTTAACACTGATTAATTGCACACAGCTGTCGGCATTGCCCGAACAATCTGTCGCCTTGAAGGTGCGGGTAATCAGGCTGTCGCCTGTGCAGGAATTCCCGGTCACGACATCCGTGAACGTGATAGCCGGGTTTGCGTCACAGGTGTCTTTGGCGGTTGCCGTACCGGTCACTGACGGATCAGAGGGATCACCGCATTCAACTGTCGCAGGCGGCGGGCAGGTGATGACCGGCGGGGTGGTGTCTTTGACACTGATTAATTGCACACAACTGTCGGCATTGCCTGAACAATCTGTCGCCTTGAAGGTGCGGGTAATCAGGCTGTCACCTGTGCAGGAGTTCCCGCTCACCACATCCGTGAAAGTAATAGTCGGATTGGGATCGCAAACATCCGTGGCTGTGGCCGAACCGGTCGCTGACGGAGCCGATGACGCGCCGCATTCAATCGTGAGATTCACCGGACAGGTGATGGTCGGCGGGGTGGTGTCCTTGATTGTAATTATCTGGACACAGGAATCAGCGTTGTCGCAATCGTCAGTCGCGATCCATCTGCGGAAAATTGTCGTATCTCCCAGGCAGGCGCCCAGAACCACTGAATCCATCGAAGATACCGAAGGAGCCGAATCACAGTTGTCCGTTGCTGTAGCTGAACCCGTTGCCGAGCCTGATCCACATTCAATAGTAATATCCGCCGGACAGGAGATCACAGGCGGAATAGTGTCATTAACCGTAATAATCTGGGTGCAGAATGCCATATTTCCATTAGCGTCGGTTGCTTTATATGTACGAATAATCGTTTCGGGACACGTCAGGTTATCTGATGAATCCGATACAAACATTCTCGAAACGGGATTGGGGCAATTATCTGAAACTACAACCAGATTTGTATCTGGCGCAGGTACGTCACCGATACATTGTACTGTAATATCAGACGGGCACGTAATAGTTGGTGGTGTCGTATCTAACTGTACAAATATCGTGGTCACACAGGTGTCGGCCGCTCCGCAGGAATCAACGCAAATCAAGGTAATTGTGTTGGCCCCTTCAATCGGAGTGAAGCAAACGGTGTCACCCAGCAATGGAACGGGACTGCCGTTGACGGTGACCGTAGTCAAGCTCGCATCCAGGTTGCCGTCAACGTCCGAGCAGGAGAAGCCGGGGAGGCAAATTTGACTGAGATCACAGACAAATATATCTATCGGGCCAGCCGGGCATTTTGCTATCGGCGGTGTATTCGCATTAATCGTGATATCCGCAGGACCGGGGGCGTTAAATGCGATCGTTAGTGTATCGGTATCCATCAGGCCGCAAAGATCTGTGACCTTGAAAATAATGGTGTAAAGCCCGGCCGTGTCGGGAGTGAATATCAGATCCCTTTCAACTCGCGGAGCGACAACCGTAGTAAACACAACTGAACCAAACAGCAGTTCCAACGTTATCGTATCACCCGGCTCTTCGCCTGTGCCATCGCCACCAGCCTGTACTTGCCCAATAAAGATCGAATCAGCCTGGCACAGTCCTACGAGAACCAGGCCACTGTCGGTTTGAACTTTGGGCGGCAGACAGGGACTGATCTGGAGGCAATCTATAGACGGCCCACAGATCTCGGCGATGTTTGAGTTGACACCGGCTTTGGGAGCAAATTCGCCGCTTTCAATGGCGTAGAGGCTATCGAGCGTAAAGCTGTAACTTACCGGTGTGTTTGCCGGAAAATTCTGGATATCGTTCCATTTGATGCCGTAGAGGCCCGTTGAGCCATCCTGGACAATCGACCCATTAGCAGGCGAGACTGCTACAAGATTGGCATTCGTCACCGTACTGCAGAGCTCAATAATGAAGTGGCTCAATGCCGGGGGGGTCCCATCCCAGATCAGCGTATAATTCCATTTGGATGTTCCCAGGCCCAGATCATACGTCACGCTATCGAACATCAGCTCAAAGCCGCTGATAGTGTTCACTGTATCGCAGCTTGACACTACAGTAAAGGAGACCGCTTCCGCTGTTCGGGAGGCGCCGAGGGCCATAAACCCCAGAATAAAGAGTGATGTGAGAATCTTCAAAAGTGAGCTGATTGTTTTGTCCCGGCCTTGGCCGGTACAGCCAGATGGTGAGGTCTCTGTGAGGTGCATTTTTTGTTCTCCTCTGGACTTCGGTCAGTCCTAATCGCCTTGAAAAGTTCAGGCGCTCAGTCTGTCATCGAGTGCAATCGGAAGTCCTTATTCTTATCCGGGTGTTTTTTCTTTTTTCTTTATCAAGCGGCGATCAAAGCGATCAATGTATTGTTTCATGTGATTTCTCTGATTCACCGTGTCTTTCGTTTCAATTATTTCACATATGGTCCAACAACTTAGAACTCCACTCGCAAATACGAGTGAGGCGTGAATACACCTTTAGAATCTGTTAATTGGTGGGTTTTCTTAAAACCCGTGTCTTTGATATGTACTTTCCGACCGGCCAACCACGCCGGGTAAACTTGTAGCCATGAGAATGATAGTCTGCAAGCTGGATTCTGTCAAGTGATTTTTGGCCCTCAAGCGCTTTTATTTCAACAGAATACGCGATTTCTTAGCGCCGGAATTGGCGCCGATTTTGAATCAAAACCGGCCACAAACGTCCGTATTTCAGAAGCTCGAAAAATGCAGAGCTGATGGATCCAGTAAGTTATTGCTTCAGAGCAGATTGGGATTGCAGACGGGGACTAGAATCCGTAAGTAAGCGATGAGTTCAGCAAGTAAAAAGCGTTGTTGTCAGAAGCCTGATCGTGCCATTCCCACTCAATTGAGCCGATCAGGTCCAGTTTGACGGCCGAAGAAATCGTGATGCTGGAAAAAATAGAGACCCGGTCGAACCAATAATCTGACTGAAAATCATTGCTGATTTCCACCTCTCTTGAGCCTAATTGGTTTTCGAGAGTGAGCATGATCCGGCGCAATTTGAAATACTCAAAAGCGACAGTTACCGCAATCTCGCTGTAGCTTTCCGACAGGTCCTGGTCGTCTGTCAGGCTCAAAACGCTGGTTAAAACCGGCGCCGCCTGGCTCTGAACCTGACGCTGGAAACGCGGGCCAATAGCCAGGGAGGTCAGCCCCCAGCGCCGAAGCAAGCGGGCTTCGAGAGTTGTCAGCTTTTGATCCAGATTGAACGACGATGTATCCAGGGAATAATCAATAGCTTCAAAACTGATA
>JADFNA010000008.1 GCA_022563625.1 Candidatus Zixiibacteriota bacterium | reverse complement strand
TATTTGCTTGTTATTCAATAGCTTAACTGCGTCAGAATAGACAGTTTCGGCTTTCTCATACATTTTGACCGAGTCTGTGCCACGCAGCCAGGTCATCTGGCGTTTGGCGAAACGGCGGGTATTGCGCTTTATCAGTTCAATTGACTCATCGAGGGATATGTCTCCCTCAAGATGGTCGCATAGCTCGCCGTAACCGATAGCTCTGGCCGCGCGAATCTTGTCTATACCATGCTCTTCTACCAAATCCTTCACTTCAGATTCCCAGCCAGCTTGTATCATTTCCTCTACCCGGCTGTTTATCCGCTCATACAACCACTCGGTTGGCGGGGCGAGCGCGAGTTCGCAGTATGTATACTCAGGTATTGACTGGACCTGCTCGTCGATTAAATCAGATTTAGTCTGGCCGCTGCTGTGAAAGATTTCCAGGGCGCGGACAACACGGACCACGTTCTGGGGATGGATGGCCCTGGCTGATATTGGATCCACCTTTTCCAAAAGCGCGTGAAACCTCACCGGCCCGAGTTCTTCGGCTTGATTTTCAAGTTCCCGGCGAATCTCAGGGTCCGCTGGCGGGCTTTCAAAGAAACCCCGGGTCAACGCCCGCAAATAAAGTCCGCTGCCACCGCACACAACCGGCGCTCGGCCGGATGATACTATTTCAGCAATTTCACCTTCAGCCTGGCGGGCGTAAGCGAAGGCCGAATATCTCTGACCGGGATCAATCAGGTCGAGCATTCTATAATCGTATTGCCGGCGCTCCTCACCGGTCGGTTTTGACGATCCAATATCGAAACCGCGGATAATCTGACGCGAGTCCGCCGAGATAACTGAAACATTATGCGCCGCCGCCAGTGAGTGGACCAGCACGCTTTTACCTGAGCCGGTCGGTCCGCTGATAATCAGTACTGGCGGCTCTGAGGGCTTACGTCCGGCCAAACTTTCGGTCCAACTCGGCGCGGGTAATTTTGACAAAAGTCGGCCTGCCATGCGGACAAGTGTAACCGGTGTCACAGGCAAACAGGGCGCGGATAATCTCTTTGCCTTCCTCCGGGTCCAGCCGGTCTCCGTCCATCACCGCCGAACGGCAGGCGATTGATTGGGCCACTGCCTTGAGCGGAGTGTAACCGCTTTTGGAAAGCCGTATAATATCATCCAGCGCCAGCGAGAATACTTTTTCCGGTGAGCGATGCGCCAGAATCGCCGGAGTGGCGCCAAGCATCACCGTCTGCCCGCCCAGATGTGACATCTCAAAGCCAATCTCTCCGAGTTCGGACTTGTGTGATTCATAGACCACAAAGCGCTCGGGCGACAATTCTACATTGACCGGCAAAAGCAGACGCTGCGAGATAGCCGCGTGTTTTTCCATCTCCGCCATGATTTGTTCATACAAAATGCGTTCATGCGCCACGTGCTGGTCGATCAAGTACAAATCACTTTCCTTTTGCGCCAGAAGATACAGGTCATTGAACTGGCCGAGATACAGCGTCCCTCCGGGCAACAGCTCAAGCGCGTCAGCCGCGACAACCGGCACATCATGTGCCGCGCCGGGACTGGACTGAGCGCCGCCAAACAACTGCTCGGTTGCGCTGACAGAATGTGGGCCGCCCGCGGGATACTGTATATCTACAGAATCAGCGCGGCTCGCAGTTCCGCCATTGGGGCCAGCGGGGCCAGCGGGGGCAGCGGGGGCAGGCAACGGCGCCTGTCCGTCCACAGCGCCAGCCGCTTTGCCCAGGCTAAATTCAGGAATGATCCCCTCGTTTCTGAGCGCATCACGCACGGCCTGGCGGATAAAACTATGAGCCTCACGCTCGGCTGACAGACGCACTTCGGATTTGGCCGGATGCACGTTCACATCAACCGTACGGCTGTCAACCTCTAACATCGCAGCGCCTATCGGGAACACTCCCTTCGGCAGCAGTTCGCCATAACCGAGATAAAAGGCGCTCAACAGCGGGCTGGAGCGCAGAGCGCGTTTGTTGACAAACAGATGCAGTCCACCGCGGACCGAGCGGGCGACATCCGGCCGTCCCAAAACAGCGCGCAGAACAAACCCCTCATGCTCGGCGTTAATTTCAATCAGCGCTCCCGGAGCGCTGCCCAGGATAAGCGCCGCGCGCGTTTTCAAATCATCCTCGGCCGTGAATGCATACAATTTGCGTCCATTGATTGTGACGGAGAAAGCCGTTCCCAGGGAGCTGAGCGCCAGAGCGCCGGAGGTGCGGATCAGATGGCGCGCTTCGGTTGACTCCGCTTTGAGGAATTTCTTGCGGGCCGGTGTGTTGAAAAACAAATCCTCGACAATCACCGATGAGCCATCGGCCCGATGCGCCGGATGAACATGGCAGACCACGCCGCCTTCAATCTGTATTTCCGTGGCGTGGTCTTCATCGGCCGACTTGCTTATCATGCGCAAACGCGACACCGAAGCGATTGACGGCAGCGCCTCGCCGCGGAATCCATAACTGCTGATTTGCTCAAGATCGTCAAAGTCAGAGATTTTGCTGGTAGCATGGCGCGAAAAGGCTATTTCCAATTGCTCCGAGCTGATACCGCATCCGTTGTCATGCACTTCAATCCGCGTCACGCCGGATTTTTCGACCACTACATCAATCCGTTTAGCGCCGGAGTCAATTGCGTTTTCGACCAGTTCTTTGAGGACCGATGCCGGGCGCTCTATAACTTCACCGGCGGCGATTTTATTGACCAGCCGCTCAGGCAGGGGCCTGATCCAGCGCCGCTGAATCAACGTTTTTCTTGCAGTGTCAGTAGTTTCAGTCATCTTTGAGAAGTTTCTGCAATTGATCCAGCTCAGCCAGAGCTTCCAGCGGCGTGACGCTCTCGACCACAATTTCATTCAACCGTTTTTTTATTTCAAGCAGCGCCAGGTCCGGCGGGTTTTCTGTTTTTGCGTAAGCGGAAGGGCCGAACAACGACGTCTGCGCATCCTCCACCCCGCCGGGGACCATACGCGGGGAGGCAAATTGTCCTGATTCCAGATCATGCAATATCTCACGCGCGCGCGCGACGACTTTCTCGGGCATGCCCGCCAGACGCGAGACTTCAATGCCATAGGAATCATCACAACCACCGGGAATAATTTTGTGCAGAAAAATAATGCGCTCCTGCCAGCGCTTGACCGCCACTTGAAAGTTAACCACACCCCGGCGGTCTTTGGCCAGACGGGTCAGTTCGTGATAATGCGTGGCAAAGACGGTGCGGGCTTTCAACCGGTCGTGAATCTCCTCGACTATAGCCCAGGCCAGCGACAATCCGTCGAAGGTCGATGTGCCCCGTCCGACTTCATCAAGCAAAATCAATGACTTGTCGTCGCCATTGTTGAGCATATTGGCCGTTTCGAGCATCTCAACCATAAAGGTTGACTGACCCTGGGCCAGTTTATCAACGGCGCCAACGCGGGTGAATATCCTGTCAACCAGGCCGAGTTTCGCGCTGGCTGCCGGGACGAATGAGCCAATCTGCGCCAGGACAACGATGTGTCCGATCTGGCGCAGATAAGTTGATTTACCTGACATATTCGGCCCGGTCAGAATCATGATACTGCATCCGCTGTTGTCTAAAGACAGGTCATTCGGGACAAACGACCCGCGCGGCAGAATAGTTTCGATAACCGGATGCCGCCCCTCGCAGATTTCCAGCTCTCCCCCTTCAGTCAGTTCCGGCCGGACATAATTGCGCTCTACCGCCAACAGAGCCAGCGCGGTGACTACATCAATCTCGGCTAGAATATCCGAGGCCAGTTGCATGTCGCAGATATGGATTGACAATTCCTCGAGGAGGTCCTCAAACAGCCGCTGTTCTAGCCGAAAAATCCGCTCCTCGGCCTCAAGGATGCGTTTCTCCTGAGTCTTCATTTCCTCAGTGATATAACGCTCAGCGTTCACCAGAGTTTGCTTGCGCAGGTAGTGTTCGGGGATTTTATCTTTATGTAGATGAGTTACTTCCAGGTAATATCCAAAGATTTTGTTGAAGCCTAGTTTGAGTGATGGAATACCTGTTGCCTGGCGCTCTTTTTTCTGAAGACCGGCCATATAGGCTTTCGCTGAGGAAATTGACTCTGTCAATTCATCAAGTTCGGCAGAGGCGCCGCCTCGGAAAATCCCTCCTGCGGCGCTCAGCAGAGGCGGGGATTCAACCAGACGGGCCAACACAGCCTCCCCTGTCTGTTTAAGGTTCTTAGGATAATGCCGGAGTGAGTCAAGAAACAACGGCGAGGAAAGGCCGCTGAGAGAGTCTGCGACTTCCGAGCCTTTTCCAAGTCCTTTCGCCAGAGCCTGGGCCTGGCGTGGAGACATGCGGCGCACACCCAGTCGTCCGATAAGTCTTTCCAAGTCTATCAGACCTGTTAGCGCCTGGCGCGTCCGATGTGCGCTTTCGGCGCTCTCGACCATTTCTCTTACAGCAGACTGGCGGCGCAGAATTGTCTTGAGACTGTTGAACGGGGCCATCAGATTTCGCCGCAGCCGCCGCGCGCCCGGGGCTGTCCTGGTCAGGTTAATTGCGCCAAACAGATGCGGGCCGTCTTCACCGACAAACGATTCGACCAATTCCAGATTTCTGATTGAACTCTGGTCAAGGCGCATCAATTCGTCTTCTTTGACAGAACTGAGCCGCGTAATATGACCCAGATTATCGCGCCGGTTATCCTGCAGATACCTGACAATCGCCGCCGCCGCGCCGACCGACAGGTCAGTGTCAGCGACCCCGAACCCCTCCAGCGATGTTACATTAAAAAACTTACGCATCTGCTCGGCCCCGGCCTGCGGGTCAAAATGAAAGCGGTCGGTCGAGCTAATAGTCATGTTGCGGGAAACCTCCCCCAGCAGCGCCCGTATCTTTTCTTCTGGTGTGTCTTCGGGTATAAGAGCTTCACGCGGCGAGAGCGTTAACAGCCTATCGGCGATACGATGCGTATCGTCATCAATCAGGCGAAACTCAGCGGTCGACAGGTCAAGGTATGCCAGCCCGGCGCGTCCGTTATCGCCGGGCGCCAGGGCCGCCAGGTAGGTCGCCTGTGTCGGGCTTTCCAGTTCTTCGAGAGAGGCAGAGCCTGGTGTGAGAATTTCCACCACCTCGCGCTTCACCACACCCCTGGCGGTTTTGGGGTCTTCTACCTGTTCAACAATGACAACTTTCTCCCCGGCTTTCAGAAGCCGGGCCAGGTATTTTTCAGCGGCATGATAGGGCACTCCGGCCAGAGGAAGTTTGTCCGGGCCGCCGCGCGAGGTAAGCGTTATGTTCAGAATCGGCGCGGCTTTAATCGCATCATCACCGAACATCTCATAGAAATCCCCCATACGGAAGAAAATGATCTTATCGGGGTACTCCGCCTTAACGGCGTTGTACTGTTGCATGAGTGGTGTGATCTTTGGCTTCGACATTGTTCTCAATATAAGAAAGCCGCCCCCGGAATCCCACGCGCAACGGCGAAATTCCTCACCGAAAATCAGGTCCCCGGTATCAGCCACGCGCATCAGCCATACGCAACATAGCGATCCGCTAACCCGGAATCAGCCACTCAAACATACAATATAGTTTTCTTTAGTCTATCACTTTTGGCGCAGGGCGATGGTGAACAGCTCTTTTTCTGAGCGTTCCAGACTTTGCTTGAACGCCGCAGCCTGCTCGGGCGTGTCGAAACGGCCAACATAGACCGCATAGTATTTCTTGCCGGAGATGGTCTTGCGGGGCATGTCCACCACTTCACCATAGGCCTCAAAACGCGCTTTCTGGCGTTTGGCGTTTCTTTTTTCGCTGAAAACGCCGACCTGAACACTGTAAAATGAACCCAGCAGACGTTCCGCCTCGCCGCTGGAAACCGGCCGGTCAGGATCAAACTGGGAAATTAGCTCGATCAAATCATAGCCGCCAATCGCATGCGGGTATGCCTCGCGCAAAATATTGAAATTCAGCGCCGCCTGATCGAAGTTCTGAGTGGCGACATCGTTAGTGGCGAGCAAGTACAGGGCCAGCGGCGCCGACGGACTGCCGTGTGAGGATGACAGATCCAGCGCCGCTCGCCGGGCGCTACGCTTGCCTCTGCCGCTATTGGCGCCACCGCCCAGACCATAGCGGGCAAGATTCAAACGGGACCATTCCCGCGTATCCGAGCTGGCTGAGGACTTTGACAAATGTAGATTTAGCCGGCGAGCGATACTGATATTTGATTTACGCTCAGCCAATAATATCTGCAATCGGGCCATCTCATCCCTGAACTGTCCCCGTTTGAATTCGGCGAAGTAGTCTCTGATAGTGGATTCGAGCCTGGCAAGGTCTTCGCTGGCCTGATAATAGCGGGCCAGATCAAGCAGAACCGACTCACGCCTGCGTGGTGAGGTTGCTCCGGCCAACGCGGCTTTGAGATATTCCTCAACCGACGTTCCTTTCGGCTCGAGCCGCGCACGCTGTATCAGTTCATCCGGTGAGCGATGGCTGACCGTCGCCAGTTCTGACATCAATTCTGATGCTCGATCAAGCTCACCCCGGTCGATCAAGGCCCGGATTCTATCGACACGCTGGGAATGTTCACCTGATGCAACCAGCCCTGCGGCGCTCAACACAATAAAGGCCCCAACCATCAGAACCAACGAGCGGCGCCACGGGCGTGGCCGTCGCGGCCGTGCGCTTATTTTGTGCGGCAGATGTGGTCGAGTCAGGGATGTTGAAGTGGCAGGCATGGGTAGGCTTTCATAGCTCTCTTCAGGTCAGCCGGGGAAATGTCTGCCGACTCTAGCCGGTCAGCGGTGAGACTTTCCCCTCTTCTTTACGTTCCAGCATGCCAATCAGATTGTGTATTTTGTCCTCTTTTTTGCTCTTAAGGTAGAGCCTGGCCAGTTCGAGGGCCGGTTGATACGAGTCCGGGTTGTTGTCGAGGGCGTGCAGCAGATGTTCCTCGGCTGACTGAAAATCCGCTTTTTTTGTAAAGTACTCGGCCAGTTTGAGACGCGCATCAAGTGAATGTGGGTCGAGCCTGATGACCATGCGGCAGATATCCTCAATCTCGCCGAACTTTCCCACCTCAAACAGGGCCTTTTCCAGCCGATCAAGCGCCTGTCCGGCTGATTCCGGGGCGTTCGAGACAAGACGCTTCCAGATACCGATCGCATCGTCACTGCGATTTTCTGACATATATGAATCTCCGATCGCCAGATATGCATCGGCGCATTTCTCGTCCAGCGAAATAGCCTCTTTATATGCCAGCCGGGCCTGATGATACTGTCCCTCAGTCATCAGCGAATCACCTGATTTCACCTTATAGCGGGCCATCGGCCGCCGGGACAATTCGCCCTTCAATTTGAGCAGTTTTTCCTGTGTCGCGGAGGCCTCTTCCCATTTGCCGGATTTTTCCTGAAGAGCCAGAAGTGTCGCCAGTCCCCAGTTGTCACCGCCCGCGACCTTGTTGTAGCGCTGCAGTGATCTTTGCGCGGCGCTGAAATCTTCCAGTGACATGTAGTCATTGGTGATAGCCCTGAATACGGCTAGCTGTTGGCGCCCGGTCAGGTCATGGCGAACGCTCAGGTCCTGATGGATTTGAAGCGCGCGTTCGGGTTTGCCATTGCGGCAGAATATTTCTCCAATCCGCAAATATGCCTCGACATTCGACGAGTCGCTGGAGACAACTTCACGAAATTTCTGAAACGCGCGCCGGTCATCGCCATCGAGCAGCGCACACAACCCCTCAATAAAGTCCGTTTGATCCACACCTCCCTGATCTGTGCGGATATAAGAATAGACATAGTACGCGCCAAGAATGACGGCGACAGCCAGCAGCAGTATGAAAAACACATTATCCAGCATCGCCGACACCTGTTTCATGCCCTGTCTTGACAGGCCGTGTGTTATCCTCGTCCCCGAACATGTCCCGTGATTCTTCAATCGGCCGGTTGCGCAGGGCTGAAACCTCTTCATTGAGACCCTTGACCGCCTTACGCGCGGAGCTGATCTGTGTCAACTGGCGCAGATACACTCCAACGAAAAGTACCAGCGAAAGCGCCATGCCAGCCAGAAAACTCCAGAAAATAACCACCAGCAACGGTACATTCTCATACTGCTTCCAGTACAGATTGACCGCCACCCGCTGGTCCATTGAGTAGTTATAGACAACAAACCCCACCACCAGAGCTATCACCAGAAAAATCCCAATTGCCCGCACAGCCCACATACAATCACTCCGATTTCTGTTTGGTCCTCAGGCAAAAAACCCGCATCCGGACGAAACATACCCGGACAGTTGTTCCGAGTCAATTTTTAGTTTTCAACATCGGGCGCCGCGGTCAAGCGGGCCGCTCATTCGGCGAAAGTAAAGCTCTTGGCAATTTGTTGGAAAAGCGGCTCGTTCACCTGATAGAACTGCGACTCACAGACGGCGCTGATTATGTATATTTTGTCTTTTTTCTTGAAAAAAACGATATCGGCTTGCAGAAAGTCGGAGACCACTGTCGCGTCGCTTCGCCCGGATTTCTGAACATCCAGACTGTACCGCAGGGTCGTTTTCATCCGCCTGCCCTTGATTCCACTGTCAGATTTGATTCGCGTCACGCGCGGACGGGTGAATTTGCCGTTAAGCGCCTTGAACTCTAACGAAATATCTTGCATCTGGCCGGAATTAAACTTCGGTGACTTGAGAGAGTCAATGAATGCGCGTATACCCAGGCTGGTCGTATCCACATACACTTTGACTTTCGGAATCGTGGTATGAAACGTGTTGTTGCGGAATGTCTCAGGAATGAAATAGTCGCTCTTGGAAGCGGTTACGCGCAGCTTCTTGTCCTTCCTTTTCACTTTTGTCTTCCAACCCTCGAGAAATGTTATCGAAAAACCATGCTGGTTGTCGGTGTATACCCGGTCTTTGAACACCCCTGCGGTGTCTTTTGCTTTTCTCTTCCGTTTCGCCTGCGCCTCAGAATTGTCGCCCTGAGGAAAAAGCGCCAGCGCCAAAAGTGTTATCAGGGCCAGCGCGCCGTTCATCGTTCGTCGTTTCATATAAACTCTCCTATTGTTCGAATATATGCGCATCCCCGGGAATAATGCTTCAAGCTCGATTGATCTGCGCCCCGCCGCCGCTGGACACCGGACGCTATGGGAGTTACATAGGACACCGCCAATTTGAAATCAAGCCTTATTTGACATAAATCATCTTGATCGAGCGGCCTTCAACGGCCCCGGCCAACCGGGCCAGGTATATTCCCGAGGCCACAGGGGATCCGGAGTCATTCAAACCGTCCCAGCGAATCCTGCCGGACGCCTGTTCGGCCGGGCCTATGTTCAAACTACGCACCCGTTGTCCTAAGATGTTAAACACTTCTATCCGGGCCTGCGCCTCCGCCCGGGGTTTCCCTGAAAACTGAATGGTGGTCGCGCCGTTAAAAGGATTCGGAAAAGAGGAAACCAGACGGAATACATCCGGCACAAGCGGCCCATCCTCATCATCGGCCACCGACGTGGTCAGGAAATCGTACATGCGAATCGATTGGCCATCCGAGGTAAAGAAATATCCCGGCCCGGCGGTGACAAGTTTTCCGCCGTTGGTGGTGTGGAATATCTCGCTGATTGAGCCTCCCTCCAAACGCAAAATGCCGGTCGAATGAGGCCCGACGGCGAAAACCAGATTGTCCTGAATTATTGCTTTACGATAATCCCCGGCCACTGTCACTGACTCTGCGATAATTGGATCATCCCGATCAGAAATATCCAGTATGCTCACAACTCCGGGTGAGAGAAGCAGCAAACGCGTGTCGGCGCTATAGGGAATAATATCATTGACATCTGTGGGGAACTCTATACGGGCTGTTTCAGTTAGAACAAAAAAGAAATTGCTGAGATGGACCACCAGCTCACCCTTTGAGGTGTAGCTGTACAGGCGATTATTGGCAAACGCGACGCTCCTCACGCCTGGTCCCAAATCCAGACGTGGCGTGGTATGTGAAAACAGCTCCCCGGATTCTGTCCGGCTCATGTAGTAGATACTTCCCGAGCGCATTATGAAAAATTTGCGGTCTCTACTCTCATCCAAGAACAATTCAACCTGATCGACTTTTGCCGGAACACCCGAGAATGCGCTTATGGGACGCGGCAGCGATCCGGGTGAGGCAAGCGCCACCCACATGCGATTCGAGCTGCTGTCGATAATGAACATAGTATCACCTCTGATAGCCATGGTCGAAATGTTGTCGGGAAATTCACGTGCGCCTTCGAGCAGCGGCGGGAATCCCATGCGCGGGTCATATTTCTCAAGGGGATTGGTATGTCCGCCCGTGTAGAGAAATTCGTCAATAACCTCCAGAGCGAGTATCGGACCCGGATGGTCATAACGGGCCGCCAGCCGTGGATAGCCGGTTGTATTCATGTGATAGGCCGCCACTCCGTCGGCGTCCGACGGAGTGATGAAGAACTGCTGGGAATCGCGCTGGCTCATAATCGCGCCGCGCGATCCGCCGGAAATCTCCAGAATGCGGACATCGCCGATGTCAGTCTTGCTCTGGACTTCTATGATGTTTGGAGACGAAATTATGATAAAGTTTGAATCACTCTCCAGTACTTTTGAGACATACGAAACTGCCGGACGAGAGCTGAGCGGCGATACAAAACCGTTTGCGGTGAACGGTCCGAATTTGAACCCGTCCTCTCCATCACCGAGCAACATCCGGTCCCCGCTCAGCGTGAATCCCGTGGATTGAAACGGCAAATACATATAGGGTATGACGCTCTGCAGGCCGCCGGAAATATCGGCGAATCGCATAACGCCGTTGTAGTCATCCAGAACGAACAGCGTATCTGATCTGACTTCCAGTTGGACCGAACGGATCGGCCTCATCGATGAGTCCACGAATATCAGCGCGTTGAAATTGTCGACAAGATACTTTGTCACGCCGTTGAACTCTTCTGCGAAATACAGATGGCCGTCGTGGTATGCAAAGTCGAAAATCTCGTTTGCATAAGTTACACTTCCGAGCCGTTTGAGCTCCGGCAGCGCGCTGAGATCAAAAAATGTATATGTTCCGGGAAAAGAGCGTCCCACCATTACGCTGTTGTGCTGGCGCAGCGCCCGGGGAGGGTTGTCGAACGGATAAAAATCACGCATGGTGAAACTCATCAGTTCGGCGCCGGAATCTGAAACCAGCGTCAGCGCCCCCACTCCACCGGCGACCGCACAGACATAGAAAGAGTCATGCTGCATTACATATGAAAAATCATTCCGCAGAAACGAGCCAAGCTCAAGAGGAGCCGCGGCAGCTCCGACAGCCTCCGTCGGCGCCGTCGAAAATGCCATTGAAAGCGCCAGAATCAGGCGCGCAAATAGTCTAACTCTCATCGACTTGCCCTTCCGCCGGTTGCGCTGTTGCGGATATCGTTCAGAAAGCGCGGCCAGTCCCAGATTTTCGGGGCGCTCCGCCCCGGCATGTCCCAGATTGTGAGCAAATTGCCTGATCCGGACAAGACAATTTCTACCAGCCCATCATTGTCGATGTCATCAATAAGCGGAATAAACGCCAATGAAGTGACGGAGATCGGATCGGCGGCCGTGGTGATTGGAAACCCCGGCACGTCCCTACCGTCAGGTGTGATTGCATGCAGTTTCTCGAAACCCGAGCCGGGAAACAACAGTCCGCTGCGGGCAACTATCTCCGGTATCCCGTCCCCGGTAATGTCGGCCACAACCGCCCCGCCCAGGATGACATCTAGAGTCCGGATTTCACCGGGGAATGCCCCAGGACGCTGTACAAAAGATGTCCCGTCCAGTTTGAAAACATATATGCGTGAAATGTCGAATTCCGAAAAGATCGCGATGATTTCGGGAATATCATCACCGTCGAGATCGGCCAGGATCGGATAACTCCCGATCCACTCCCTGACTTCCGGCAGTTCAACCGGCCAGCCGGGCAGGTCTTGTTCGCCGTTTCTCCTGAGCCAGAGCGACGTCACGTTATCTTTGTTAACACCGCTCACCAACGCATCCAGCAGGCCGTCCCCGTCAACGTCGCCATAGGCCACACCGTGGCTTTCCTGCACATCTAATACGCGCGCGCTGATACGCTCGTTTGCCGCTTGGCCGTCGCGTCCGTTAAAAACGAAAATGCCCGAGGTCGCCCCCGCTGATGAATAGCAGCTGATTAATTCCGCCCGTCCATCCCGGTTTCGATCAAAGTTAGTGACATGCGGTATAGACAGACCTCGAAAAAGAAAGTCATTGCTGATATTCGGGTCAATGCGTGAAAATAATCCGTCAAGAGAAAAGAAATATGAATCCCCGTTGAATCTATATGCCTTTAGCTGGCCGATGGCGTTGACAAAAACAATCGCGCTGTCTTCTTCAAGGCCAAGTTTCATGATAACCGGAGTGGGAAAACCCAAAAAGAGCTGGCCGGTTTTCGTTTTCTTCGGGAATCCGGCAAGGTCAATTCCGAACCGGTCTATAACATGTAATCCGCTGTCCGTTGTATACACAATGTCCAGCGCCCCGTCGCGGTCAATATCATAGACCGTTGGGACCGAACGGCAGTCGAAGCCTATCGACACCGGAAATCCGTCCAGCACAGCCCCGTCTGAGTTATACACGAACAGCCCCGAGCTTGAACCAATGATGATTTCCTTCGGTCCGTCACCATCAAGGTCGAATACATCCACCGGCAGCACTCGAGGCGAATGGTACGCGCATACGCATACCTTCGCGGAAAATCGTGGCGCCGAACAACTATCTTTGCCCGTGATCGTCGGCCCCGTCGATAAACACGGGAAAACAACCGGCAAGCATCTTTCGCATCCTTTCCAAGCTACACAACCCGGTGTTGCCCGTTTAGGCAACCCTCAAAAGTTCCCGTTGAGATGACGAAATGAACGCCTTCGACCGCGCCTTTATTAAAGCCTATACACACGACCTGGAGCCGTCCTGCCAGGCAGACGGGCAGGAGTCCGGCTCGGCCGGCGCGGCGCTTGGCTCGGGACATCTGCCCACAATCGCCCAGGACGATGCACTTGCCACCGACCAGATACACCGCTTCGAGGAGGCAGAGCCTGTCGAGCCTGCCGCCCCACCTACCGAATCCGCTGGACTTACGGGCCGTGTTCCGGCGCCGCATTTGCAGCTATTGAATGAGCATCCTCCGATCCTGGCGCCCGCGGAGTTGGCAGCCGATTCGGCGATCCAAGCCGAACTGGCTCCCGCCCCATCCGAGGCCGAACTCAAACCACCAACTCAGACCATCCGCCTGGAGAACCGCGAGTCCCCGATTCCACCGCGGCCTCACTTTCAGA
>JADFNA010000290.1 GCA_022563625.1 Candidatus Zixiibacteriota bacterium | reverse complement strand
CTGTATAGTTTTTTTGTCAATTCAACTCCGTTCAGGCAGCCGTATCGTTCCTTGCAGACATACAGCCATTCAGGATTCGACGTTGTCTTCCCTTACGCGATGGGTGTATTCGGAATCTATCTGAACGAAAAGTTCGGACCGGACTTGACCATGAATATCTGGCGCGGATGTGGGCGGAAGGGTCCGGATTTTCTTCGCGCCATAGATTCGGCTCTGATTTCCCATACATCGGGGGAATACAACCTGAACAAAGCCTTTCAGGAGTTTGGTGTATGGATGTTGTTCACCGGCTCACGCTCGGAGTTCGCTCCTGACGGAATGCGATTTGATGAAGCTGAGTTTTATCCTGAGATCCCGTCCGACGTTCAGAGTCATGATGAATACCCGCTGGTTGTCACCGTTAATCAACAGGAACCGGCGCCGGAGTCAAACTCGAATAGTTATGTCTTTCTCAACGGGCTTGACCGAATCACCGGAGACTGTTTCCGGCCAATGGCTTTTGCCGGGCCAGCGACCAGAGCTGGTGTTACACCCGGAATAACTCTTATCGGTATCCCTACGGACAGGGGAGCTGAAACGCAAGTTCTGTTTTCTGAATATTCAAATATAATCTTCGATACTACTTTCGTGGTTGAACCAATTTTCGCAGACGCTGTCATCGAGGGCATTCTCGCCGAACATCCTTGCCACGATACCGTAACCGTTGATACCCTGTCGCCACCGGGCTTAGTCGCCGGAATGACTATTCGGCTGATTATCAGTGGAGCCCTTCCGTCGATAAATTTGCCTAACCCATCTTCTTTTCGGCAAGCGATTTTTATTCTCACGCAGACCTCCTCAGATTGGAGAGACTACGCCGGTCTGAGTGGTATTGCAAAATACCCATTCGCGTATATCGTATCCGAAGAATCTGATATGCAGACTGACATAGATCCGATTGATGGCCAGACTTTCCTGCCCAATAGCTATTCACTGGATCAAAACTATCCGAACCCGTTCAACGGATCGGCAATCATACGCTACTCTCTGCCGAAACGAACCCAGGTGACGCTCGATATTTACAACGTCCTTGGTCAACACGTCAGAGCATTGGTCAACCGTGTCCAGTCACCAGGAAATCATCAGGTCGCATGGGACGCCCGCGACGAAGCCGGCCATAATGTTGCCAGCGGATTGTATTTCTACCGCCTGAGAGCTGATCAAACCACTCTCTCCCGCAGTATGCTTTTCATTAAGTAGCCAAGCGTATTATTCTCCAAACGAACCATTTCTGGCATAAGAAGTTGGATTGTTTGGAACCCACAGCCCGCTGAGCTATGTTCTAGCCAGGGGGTCGTCAGTCAGGGCGACTATCCGGGGACCGGTTCCACGTGACACCGTTTTAGAGCCATTTCAGACCGAACAATCAATGATTTTTCCGCATACAAATCTCAACAGCCGCCTGTGGTCATGCGCGGCGCAGCTCCTCTTCACCCTGGTAGTGACATATCCCCATTCAGCGGCGCAAACGCCGGATTACAATCTGAGTCTTCTGTCCAAAACTCCGATGGTCAACGGAGTCACGCAGGACGTCTGGGGCTGGGTCCATCCCACCGACGGTCGTGAATATGCCCTCGTTTGTACGGGAGTGTCGCTGGATATTTTTGAAGTGACAGTCCCCACAGCCCCGGTTCTCAGAGTCTCTGTCCCCAACCTCGGGACAGACCTCAAAGATGTCAAAACCATGGGGCGTTATGCCTATACTGCCAGCCAGGAAGGTCCGGTGCAGGTTATCGACCTCTTCAACCTGCCAAATAGCGCCACGACAGTTGGCACATTCTTTTTCCCTCAGTTTGGCTCCCATAATATCTACATCGATTCGGTGCGCCAGTTGGCATATCTCGGCATGAACGGGGCCGGAAACAGAGATGTGCATATCCTTGATCTGTCTAATCCGACTCAGCCGACAACCGCCGCCAATTTTGATCAGAGGAGCCAGATTTGCGCCGGGTCCGTCGACGATACCCACGACGCCTGGGCCGATGGGAACATCTGTTATTACGCATCTTTGACCGCCGGGCTGTTGGTTTTGGATGTAACCAACAAGAACGCTCCTTCGCTGATCGGCTCACATCGCTACAAAGGCAATGCTGCGCATAATGTTTGGGGGAGTCCCGGTGGAAACTATGTCTATGTCACAGACGAAATCCAAAACGGCCACCTGCGTGTGTTTGACGTTAGCAATCTGCGCCGAATTCATGAGGTCGGTTTCTATCAGGCAAAACCGGGGACCATAATCCACAACGTGTTTTTGCGTGACACACTGGCCTTCATTTCCTACTACACCGAGGGAGTCAAAGTCATCAATCTTGTCGATCCGGAAACACCGGTAGAAGTCGGTTCGTTCGACACATTTCCCCAATCGCCCACAGGTAATTTTGACGGATGCTGGGGCGTCTATCCGTATCTTCCATCGGGAGTGATTCTCGCTTCTGACCGGACCAACGGCCTGTTTGTTTTGTCTTTTACCGAAGTCAATCACGGCTGGCTAGCCGGTACAGTGACCGACGCCACCGGCGCGCCGGTCCCCGCTGCTCGGGTCAGCGTCCTGAACACGAATCTTGAAACCTTCACCGATCAGAATGGCGCCTATCGAATGCCGGCCCTGAACGGCTCCGGTCTGATCAGCATATTTCGCTCGGGATATGTGGCTTATTTTCAGCAGGTCATGATGGCGCAGAACACAACCACAACATTCAGCCCCGTTCTAGCGCCAGAATCGGGCGCTCAGGTGTCCGGTCAGGCGCTTACCGCCGACGGTGTGGTTGATACACTCCGGGTCAGCGTTCGCAATCACTTTTTCGATCCGGTCCGCCCGGACATCAATATGCGCTATGACGTTGGCAATATACGCTCAGGGCCACAAGTAATCGCCGCCTATGCCTGGGGTTATAAACCTGCCGAGTTGTTGATTGAAGTTGCCGGCGCCCCGGTTAACCACCTGTTGATTGCGGAAATCGGCTATGAAGACAACTTTGAATGGGACCAGGGCTGGCAGGTCGGTGATGTAACCGCCCAGTCAGGGGTCTGGGAGCGCACAATCCCGTATGGCGGCCCGGGGTTTTCAAATCCAATGCAGCCGGAAACAGACCATGGCGGCGGGCCGGACAGCAAGTGCTGGATCACCAACGGCGCCCCACGAGGCGTCGGTGTTGGAGACGCTCTTACAGGAGGCTCCGCCACACTGTTTTCTCCTAAGCTCGACTTAAGCGGTTATTCGGATCCGCATGTCAGCTACTGGCGCTGGTATTCAGACAACGACGATAACTTTCCCATACCGGAGGGATTCCGGTCTGCGGTCTCAAACAACGGAGGCGCCAGCTGGGTCACACTGGAATCGACCAGCCAAAGAGTAAACGCCTGGCTCCAAAGGGACTACCGACTGACTGATTTTGTGACGCTGACCAACAACATGATGTTCAGTTTCACGGCCGGCACACAGTGCAAACCGGCCTCGGTTGAAGTTGCGCTGGATGACTTTTCTGTATATGACGCCGATCCTGCCCGGTGCTGTGCGCT
>JADFNA010000289.1 GCA_022563625.1 Candidatus Zixiibacteriota bacterium | reverse complement strand
TTTTTTGACGTATTCGGCAAATGTGCTAACGACTTTTTCATATCCCGCCATTATACGTAAAACCGACAATCCCACAATCACAATCCTCTATCGGTGTTAAGGAAAATATGAACCAAATCAAAGACAAAGCCGATGAAGTATTACACCTAATTTAACTATAAGAAATAGTGACTGTTTCCCCCTTGACCCCACTTCCATTTTCAGTTATTGGTACAGAATAATATCTACAGAACGATGAAACAATACTATAGAGATTAGAATATTTCCGCCTGGCTTTTAGACTCGATTTCCGCTTTCATCTTATCCCGCAATTTGAAAAACTCTTCATCCAAGTGGTTAACTTGACTTATGGCCATGTGGTGATTCAAGGCGGTCAATCCACGCCTTGGACCATACCTTTTATATTGTTTTTTAATTAAGATCATTGGCTTACTAAATTTCTCATAATCATCTTTTGTAGGTATTAGAGCACCTCTTTCCTATCCAACCATACTAACTTGGGATTTCCCACTTAGTCAATGCCTCTTTAGAAAGGAAACCGCAGTTTTATTGTTTCTGCGGTTTCCGTTTGGGTGTCTAGTGATTAATAGCGGTTTCGGCCTCCGCCGCCACCACCACCACCGCCGCCGCCAGACGATACGCGAGGCTTGGCTTCGTTCACTTTGATGGCTCGGCCACCACAGTCGTTTCCGTCCAGGGCCGCGATCGCAGCCTGCGCTTCTTCATCGCTGCTCATCTCGACGAAAGCAAATCCCTTGCTGCGGCCGGTGTCACGGTCACTGATGACCTGTGCGGTTTCGACCGTGCCGTGGGCGCCAAACATGGCTTCCAGGTCTGCTTGTGACGTTTCGTAACCCAGGTTTCCGACATACAATTTTTTACCCATAACAAAATCTCCTGTTATTTCAGGGTGTGTGACCCATAGTAAACTTTCCAGGTCACTGGGAAAGCGGCCGACAATTCAGCCTCATACAAAAATGGAACGTTGAAAGAGAACGTTGGTGGGAAGCAGAAAAGAGACTGTCTCGGACCCGAATTGCACATTCAGCGAATCGACTTCTATATGTTAAGTACTTTATACGTTATCGGGTTTCTATCAAGAGTTAAATTGTCTTCTTCTTGTTTTTCTGGAAATGTTGATGATTTAACGCAAAAATAATGACGATGCTGCTTTGTTCCTGAGATGCTATTCCCCCCCCCCCAACTCACCCAGCACTCACCCGAAGAAAAAAGCTACTGGAAGTATCTCGGCGAAAACTTCATCAGACTGAGGAACTTAAAAGATGCAATAGGACCGTACGAAAAACTGGTAGCGCTTGATGACACTGATCTCGCCATCTGGGAAAGGCTGGTTGAGCTGTACAATTCCAATAGCATGCCCGGCAAGGCCAAGAAGGCAAAGGCCAAAGTCGCCGAATTGTCGAAAAGCTGATTACCGCCCTGCTGAGGCCATTCAGTTCCATAGTGAAGCCCATGCGCCTGTACCGGCTCTTTTTCGGGAACGTGTCCCCGGCGCCAGAGCATGTCTGAGTCCGGCGTTCGGCGGCGCGTTTGAAGATGAAAAAATATGTGACAGTCGCCGTTTCGGGTCCGGCCCGAAAAGTTTTCACCTATCACACCGATAGTGACACTCTAGCGGCTCTTTCTCCCGGAGCCATAGTATCAGTTCCATTCGGCAGGAAGCGTGTGCGCGGGTTCTTTCTTGGCGAAACTGGCCATACCGGCGCGCCGCATTTTCAAACTAAAGCGCTGGGTTCAATTCTCGAGGCAGCTCCTCCGTATTCCAAAAATAAGTTTGAATTTTATCTGTGGCTCGCGGAGTATTACTTTGCCAATCCTGCGGATGTTTTATCTCTGGCGGCAGCGCCTGGTTCGGCAAAACATATTGATATTTACCTGCGCCGCCAGGCTGATCCGGAGGCGCTTCAATCAATCCCGGAGCGGGTCCAGCGACGTTTACTGGCAGGCAAGCGCCTGACTGTCCGAGATACGACGGACATCCAGCAAGTGTGCGCCGGAGGCGTCAGCCGCCTGCTGAAAATCGGCGCCCTTGAGGAACGCATTGCCACCCGATCGGGGGGCGGCCGGCGGCTGGTCGGTTACCGCATTCACCGACCCGGGCTGGCGCTGCAGGGACTGGCTGAGGATTGCTCGGCGCTGATGCAGACTGACGGCCTTGTCAGCCGCGCCCGGCTGACTCAGGCGGGAATTGGCGCGAAACGTCTGGGTACGCTGGTATTTGAACGGGCGCTTGAACCTGTTTACTCAGACCCTGTCAGCGGACTGCTCTCCTCACTTCCGCCGCCGGCTGATGTGAAACATCTGACCCTCAACTCAGAACAAAAAGCGGCCGTTGCATCTGTCACACCGAGTGTTGGCAAATCGTTTGCGCCATTTTTAGTGCACGGAGTAACCGGATCGGGCAAGACACTGGTGTACTGTCATCTCATTGCAAAGGCGCTAGAGCTTGGCCGAAGCGCTCTCATTCTGGCCCCTGAAATTTTCCTGGCCGGTGGACTGCACAGTTATCTGAGAGGGTTCCTTGACACGGAAGTCGGGCTGTGGCATTCCGGACTTTCCGCGCGGGAACGAAATGAGCTCTGGCACAAACTGCGGCGGGGAGACATACGTGTTCTGGTCGGCCCGCGCTCGGCGCTGTTTGCCCCGCTGGTTGATCCGGGAATTATTATTGTCGATGAAGAGCACGCAGAAACATACAAGCAGGATGATCCTGCGCCGCGTTTTCAGGGGCGTGATGCGGCGGTTATGCTGGCCAGAAAACTGAATATACCGGCGCTTCTTGGTTCGGGAACGCCGTCTGTGGAATCGTTTTATAACGCACAGTCGGGCAGATACAAATTACTGGCGCTCACGCGCCGGCCATCGGGAGCGCCTCAGCCAAAGATTACTCTGGTCGATATGAATAAAGAGCGCCTGGCGGGCGACTTTCCGTTTGTTTCCTTCGCTCTCAAGCAAGAAGTGGACCGGCGCCTTGCAAAAAATGAGCAGGTCATTCTGTACTTAAACCGGCGCGGGTTTTCGCCCCGCGTTCGCTGCCGTTCATGCGGGCATATTCCACACTGTCCGGATTGCCACAGCGCCCTGACCTATCACAAACGGGGCGACAGGCTGATGTGCCATCTGTGCGGATTCACGCGCGCAGGATACACAACGTGCGA
This sequence comes from Candidatus Zixiibacteriota bacterium, assembly GCA_022563625.1. Lineage (GTDB taxonomy): Bacteria > Zixibacteria > MSB-5A5 > GN15 > JACZUZ01 > JADFNA01. Next base: position 383 of record JADFNA010000289.1, on the reverse strand, counting down.
AAAGTGTGACGCAACGGATCTGCTTCATCAGGGCGCCCTCGCGCGCGTTGGGGGATCAATGTCGGGATCGAGCTTGCGCAGCCGGCGGCGAGCCTTGTCGCCCCAGCACGTTTCGGAAAACCGATCGGCCACGTCTCTCATGCGGTCCAGGCCGGCGGCGCGGAGTTGCGGGTCGTTTTCGGCCAGCGACTGTATCTCGAGCTCGGCCAGCTGATACAAGACCTGCGGCGCGCTGTCCGAGTCGGGGTAGCGCTCGAGGCAGGCCAGGAGCGCGAGATGCCGCGCGCGCAAGTCGGGCCGGCCGGCGGCCCAGGCGGCGATCAGGTTGTCCTCCATCCGGCTCTGGGGATAGCGCCGGTCCTGAGCGAGAAGTTGATCGTGGT
>JADFNA010000288.1 GCA_022563625.1 Candidatus Zixiibacteriota bacterium | reverse complement strand
CGGCATCGGACATTTCATTGAGCTGTTCTTTTCCCGCAATGATCTTGATAGGATCACTTCCGCAGATTCCGGCGTGGCACTCGGCGACAATTTTGACGCCGCTTTGTTCGGCTATTTCACAAATTGATTGTCCCGGAGTGTAGGCGACTGTTTTACCTGTATTGGTAAATGTAATCTCAAGCGCCCCGGGCGACCCGGGCGACCCGGGCGACCCGGGCGCTCCGGGAGTTCCGGGCGTTCCTGTTGCCGGAGCAGCGGCTGGAGCGATGTCTTTGACTTTGACCGGCGCCTGGCTGGGCGGCGTTTCTTTTAGCGATAGTTGGAAGAGCTGTTTGCCGACACGGAAACGCTGTCCATCTTCAATTTTTCGGGCGTCTTTAACAATCAGATATGTGCCGTTCACGCTTTTGAGGTCTTTGAGATAAATGCGGTTTTCTCTGACAGACACCGCGACATGCCGTCGTGACAATGTTTTGTCGGTGGCGTCCAGCGTAATGTCCGGCGCCTCGCGGCCCAGCACGAGTGTCTTATCGCCAATCTTATGCTGTCCGCACACTTTGCCCGTTTGATCAAGATGGATGAACCCATATCCACCGTTCATCTTGCTGAATTGGAGAAACTGGCGGCCGACGCGGGCCATTGAACCGGGGGCCACCTCGAGCGGCACACCCTCGGTGGCTTTCAGGTACACGCCGCTGGAACTGCCGTCATCTCGAATGAAAAATCCTTCTTCGTTGTGCGACAGCGACGCATGCGACTCGGAGAGCATGGTGTCTTCGGGAAAAGTAATGTCACAGTTCTTGCGTCCGATAGTTGTAATTCCCACGCTTTTAATCGGAAACTCATCTTCGAGCACGTCTCCCGGAAGCACACGCACAAGGTACCCGCTGCTCTCTACGAGCGCCCGCTCTGGCGCTTCGCTTTCTATTGGCGGCGCCTGGGCTTCGGCCGGCGCGACCAGTCCCGCGACTGTCCGGTCCACATCAATCTCAGGCGCTTCGGCATCCGCAACAGTGACACTAATATCAGTTTTGCCGTCCAGGCGCTGTTTGATAATGTCAATGACTTTGACGCCTCCGCGCAGGGCGGATTTGATGTTTCCGCGATGTTTGACTTCAAGAAATGCGTCTGGCGCGGCGTTAAAATCATCGGTTTCCAGATACGCCGGGCGGAGTAAATCACCGATCATATACACATTCGGCTGATGGGTCTCCATCAGCGGAGTCAGGGCCATCCGCTTCTTATTGTTGCGCCCGCCGGTTACCATTTGAATGCCGAAAGTGTTGAGGAGACGTTCGGGCAAATCCTCGCCGATACAGGCCACGCAAAACTCCTTTTCAAATTCCAGATAAGATGTTTCATTCGGCCTGCCTTCAATAACGCGCCGGTCAGAGCGAAACGCCAGATACTCTTTGTGGTCTTCCGCAGTTACGACTGCAAAGGCTTCACTATTAGGACAAATGCGAATATTGCCGTTGCCCATTTGCGCCTCGAAAAAGACAATTGCCAGCGCCTGGGATACGCGCGGCATTTTGGCGCCACGGCAGGACCAATAGACACCGCTTGGGTCATCGCCTCCGGCCTTGGCGTTGGAAATCGAAATGACCGCCTCCGCTGCAGATGTCCCGCCGCCGAGCACACACACCGGCTTGCCGATATACATATCCGCGTCTGCCAGTCGATAAGCGATACCGTCAGTATTGCCGGGAATATCAAACCGGCGCGGCTCCCCGCAGCCGATAGCGAGTATCACATGCCTTGTGCGATAGATGCGCTCCCCTTCGGCGCCCTGCATAATAGTTTTCGCATTCCAGATGCCGTCATCGGCGCGTTCCAGTGCGGTCAGTTCCACTCCGATATGGGCAGGGATACTATGTTCCACAAAAAGAGATTTCCACGCCAGACACATATCATCTTTGTCGATCGCCGCGAACTGCAGAAGTTCGGTCAGTTCACCGCCTCTGGGGAATTTCATTTTGTCGCCGCCGCCAAAACCGGGAAGGATTAATTTGTCCTTGGGGTAATCGCGAATGCGCTTGAGGATGTCGTCATAGTCAATCACCAGAGCGGCCAGCCCGATTTCTTTGGCGCGAAAGGCCGCGGCTGTTCCGGCCGGGCCGCCGCCGACAATCAGCACATCAAGGACCTCGGGTAATTCGACCGGATTCGCCAGAACAAGAGCGCCGTCTTCAGAAACTTCAAAAGTTTTGGTCATAGTATCTGCAATGTATTGTTTCGTTTGTTATTGTCTCAATTCTACATCCACTTCGCCGATGCGAATACTGTCCCCGGGTTTGATGTCCGCCGGCGCGTGGGTTTTACTGCCGTTTATTATCACACCGTTTTTACTTCCCAGGTCAGTGATTGTAACAACTCCCCCGGTAACAACAAGCCGCGCGTGTTTGCGCGAGATCGACGAATCAGCGATTATGATATCGCATGGCCCGGTTCGGCCGAGAGTTTGTTCGCCCTCAGCCAGCGGAAAGCTGGTCCCGGTTTTTGTCACGTATAAACTGAATGATAATTGCAAAGCGTTCTGGGAAGAATCAGGCGAGCTATCTTGCGGCGTCGAGATATCCACCGGCGCAGGCGGCGCAGGCGGCGTAGGCGGGGCAGGCGGGGCAACAATATCAGCATCCATAATAGTCTTCTCATCGGCGGCCCCGGTTTGAGCGGCGTTTGCGGCCGGCGGAGCTGGAGCGGCTGGCAGAGGACTTAGAGTTCCTTCATCAATCACTGTCGCGTCAGATGTAGCGCTGCTGTCAACAGGCGGCGGCGCCAACGGCGCTTCGTCGAACATCGTTTTTTCTTCGAGCGCGGGTTGAGGAGCCGTCGCGGGGCGCTTTTCTTCGGCTATCTCGATTCCGGATATCTGTGACTGAAAAATGAAGTCATGCGCGTCGGCAAAAGTGATAACATTCAGCGCATCAAGCGGCTCCGGCGTCCTGACTCGCATACCATCCAGCCGTGTGCCGTTACGGCTGCCTAGATCTTCGAGCACAAAACGCTCCGTCTTCGTGTCAAAGAAAATGCGTGCGTGATGGCTGGAGATTGCCTCTGATGAAAGCGCCACAGTGTTGGTCTGGCTTCTGCCAATCAGCGTCTCAGAGCCGATCTCGAATTCTTTTCCGGCGAATTGGCCGGTTTTGCAAAATAGTCGAGCTTTGTGCACCGGGTTGTCTCTTCTCGTATCTCTCGGTCTATCTCTTTGATAGTGTAAAGCGTTGAAGATTGTTGCGCGCGCCTTTGTTGGGATGAAAGTTGTGGCAGGTCACACATGAGTTTGCAACTTCGGTTTTGGTATGACACTTCTGGCAGTTATCAATGCCGGGGAGATTTTGCGTGGAGCTTCTATCCAACCAGCGGGCCATGGCCGTATCAACAGCCGCATCAGCGAGGATTGGGATAATATTGTGGCAATCAAGGCAGCCACGGTCCAGAATATGCGCATGATGATCAAACTTCGCCCGTTTCAGGGTCTTCTGATCAGCGCTGACCCGCATGATCGCTGAGTATTGCACTTGATGGCATTCCTGACAGAGTTTATTCGGGCCGCCGGTAAGCTGTT
>JADFNA010000287.1 GCA_022563625.1 Candidatus Zixiibacteriota bacterium | reverse complement strand
GAAATATCAAAAGTCTCAATGCGTTCCGGCAAACGCGGCAATCCTAAAGCCCTTTGCAACTGTTCAGCCTCTTTATAATAGTTAATATCTTTAGTGCCTGAATAAAGAGCCCCTATGGCCCGTAATTGATCCCGTATTTTTGCTGCCTCCTCAAATTTTTGAGCAGACGCCAAAGACTCCATTTCTTTTTTAAGTTTTTGATATAAAAGATCCCTTTTCCCTTCGAGAATCAATCGGACATTTCTGACATTTTTTAAATATTCTCTTTTCCCGATTTTATCGATGCAAGGAGCATCACATAAGCCAATATGATAGTCTAAACATTCTTTGTTCGGAAAAGGATTACACGTCCGAAACGGAAAAATCTTTCTTATGATCGTTAGTGCCTCCCGGATGAGTCCGGGATTGACATAGGGACCGAAATACGTGGCATTTTTTTTCTTTTTATGCGGGCGCTCAACCCTTTGACTTCGCCTCTCGGCAGGCTCGAGGCTGTGCTCAGGGTGGTGAGCAAGCGAAGCGGGTCGAACCACGGATATTCGAGGGAATATTTCTCCTGTGATTTCAATCACGGGATAGCTTTTATCATCCTTTAATTCGACATTATATTTCGGGCCATATTTCTTAATCAAACTGGCCTCAAGAATCAAGGCTTCCGCTTCACTATCTGTTTCAATGGTATCAATATCATCGATCTCTGAAACCAAAAGGTCAGTTTTTGAAAGAGCTCCATGCGATTTTCGGAAGTAAGACTGGACTCTTTTACGCAGTGCTATCGCCTTACCGACATAAATCACTTTACCGCGGGCGTCCTTGAACAAATACACACCCGGCTGCGATGGGAGTCCGGCCAGTTTACCTTTGAGAGACAGTCCGGCCGTTATTATCTGAGTGTCTGTCATTTTTCTGGCGATTATCCTCTGTCAAATCCTATAGCTGCAGCGCTTATAGCCGCCGCGTAAGATAATACAATCCTATGCTCTAACGAGAATGAGAATCGGAAAAATATGGTTGTTTGGGAATTTGTATTAATTCGACTTCTTGCGAACATTATCTCCCAGAACACGACGGGCGGCGAGGAATCGTTGCGACCAGTACTTGCTGTTGAATGCATCGATCACCACACCCCGGCTGGAAGATGCGTGAACAAAGCGGTCGAAGCCGACATAAATCCCTACATGAGAAACTCCGCCGCCGCGATTAGTCCTAAAAAACACCAGATCGCCATAGCGCAGTTTGCTGCGCTGAACTTTTTCTCCGACTTTCGATTGATCGCGGGCTGTGCGCGGCAGCTTTATTTTGTCAAACCTGCGATAGACCTCTGATGTGAACCGGCTGCAATCAATCCCAGTCTGGTATTTTGATGTGCCCTGATACGGCGTTCCCAGATATTCCTGCAGAATGACACCCATCTTGGTGATCGTCTCGGAGTTCCAGATGCCCGAGTTGTAGGGTCCCTTAAGTTCTCGCGAATTTGACGAACGCTGTGGCTCTTCTCTGACAGACGGACTGTTTACCCGACGACAGGCGCTGAATGTGAGCGAAAAGCAGGCCGCCAATAAGAGCGCACGGACGGCTAACGTTCGGGATATTCTCGTATTAAATCTTTCGTCCGTTTTGTATGTCATAGGAAATTTCTCGGAGACTGAAAGCTTCTATGCACTGTATCGGCGCCTGCTGCCTATCCGCTCAGCCTTTCAAATTAATCGCGGGTAAGAAATACCCAGCCGCCTTTTGAAATAGAAGCGTGTCAGGAGGATAAGGGCAATGCAAAAAACCGCATAGCCCGGCCGCTGATAGGCCGCCAGGGCAGTCAACATCAGAATCGGAAATTTTGCGCTCAAGAGCGTAATCCTGACGCCGCCACCGAACGCCGCCGCCAGAAACAGCGGCAAAGACAGCGCTGCGGTAATTGACAGCGGCCAAAATTCGACCTGGTATGCCAGAGCGAGCGATCCGGCGACCATAAGCGCCGCTAGCGAGGAGCTGAGGCGATCTCCCCGGACGGCGCCAATCGTGCGTTTGCCCGTTTTCCGGTCGCCGGGAGCGTCTGTCAAAGTGGTCATCAAGTAGACCGCCGAGATGGCCAGAAACATTGAGCTAACCAGCGGAAGATTCACATCCAGCAGGCTTCCGGATATGATAGATTCTCGATCGGCGCCTGCTGCAATGCTCCAAAAGATAAACAGGCTGTAACTCAGCCCGTTAAAAAGCAGTCCCGAAATGGGACGATCTTTGGCCCGAATCGGCGGCGCAGAATAGAGAACGCCTGCCGCGAGCATGACCGATAAGGGTAAAAACAGGCCAGTTCTCAGAATCGCCGCATAAAGAAGCGCCCCAAGATTTAACAGCGCATAGATCACCCACCCCTGCCTTAGTGTTAACGAAACCGGAGGGTCGAAGAAACCAAGTTTCCGGTTTATTCTGTCAGTTTCGATATCAAAGATCTGATTGATGACATAGGCGCCGGCTGCAATCAATGAAAGCGACGCGAGATCACCCGCGACACTAAGACTTATTATCTGATCCGGAAAACAAAAGTCGTAGAAAAGCAGATATACTGTCCAGACCGGAAGCAACAGCATCGGCCTCATGAAAAACAGAATATCCAGCGCATGCATGGGCACAGGGGCGCCATCATCCAAAAAAATTGAATTCTGTTTTGACCGCCAAAAAGAAATAGAGCGCCGGAGCGGCAAAAGCAAGCGAGTCAAAACGGTCCATTACACCGACGTGGCCGGGAATGATTTGTGATGAATCTTTCAGGCCGCAAGAGCGTTTCCACATGGATTCCACCAAATCGCCAAGCTGGCCAAAAAGTGAAATCAAGAAGGCGCCAGCAGTGACAACCAGAGCCGATTCAGTTTCGAAAAACCATGAACCCAGCGCATACCCGATCGGAATTGACGCCATCAATCCGCTGGCAAATCCGACAACTGTTTTGTTCGGCGAAACGCTGGGCGCCAATTTACGCGAGCCAAAAGCCCGGCCGAAACCCATCGCCACGGTGTCACATATCCAGATAGTCCCCAGCAATGTCAAGAGCCAGGCGAAACCCTCGATCCCATCCATCTCACGCACCAGAAACACATACGGATAAAGCATCGAGACATAGAACACGCCCCAGCAAAGCTGGGTTAAGAGCTGATACAGTTTTGCCGGAGTTTCAGACCTGAGCGAAAGCAGCATCCCGGTGGCCAACGCATAAATCATGAAAGCCGAAAGCGCGGCGCCCGGACCGGCCACCAGGTGGACCAGGGCGATCGCGACCGCTGCCACCCACGACAAGATCATGACGCCCTTGATAGAGCGCGTATACCCCGAAATATCTGTTCCCCGCAGAAACTCAGCGGCGCTGAGAGCCGAAACCAGAAGCAAGAACGACCTGAGCCACCAGCCGCCGGCGTAGCACGTCCAAACAATAGCGGGAATGGCGATCAGAGCCACTGCCATACGCTCAACCATATTTCTGCTGAGCGCCATCTACCCTTTTCCATGCAGAGCGCCAAAACGACGCTCGCGTTTTTGAAAGTCAACGACTGCGTCCAGGAATTCATTCTCCCCGAAATCCGGCCAGAGAA
>JADFNA010000286.1 GCA_022563625.1 Candidatus Zixiibacteriota bacterium | reverse complement strand
TGTATTCGAATATCGGCCGGCCGTACTCGTCTGTGGTATCAGGAATTTGAATAGTATAATTCTCATCGGTGAGTTTTTTGGTCCGCGCCACACGGGCGCGAAGTGAGTCCACCCGGCGCGCAACTGCGGCCTCGGCGATCTGCTGCAGGCCCCAGTCCAGTGAGGTAAAGACTTTCAGGCCGCCCGAGTAAAGCACATCGGCGCCATACTTGCGCTCAATGTACTGGCGCACCGCTTCCGTAAAATACGGCGCCCGGCCTACTCGCGCATCGGGCGGCGTCAGTCTCAGATCAGTTTCCAACAGACTGTCAAGTTCTCTGCGGTTAATCTTCCCGAACGAGTAAAATGACCTGAGCGCCCGGTCGCGGACTTTTTTTCCTAAAACCAGATGCGACCCGTAGCGGCTCGGCGCTTTGAGAATACCGATAAGAAAAGCGCATTCGTTGATTTCCAGTTCCGGAGCGGTCTTGTTGAAATACACCCGGGCGGCGGCGCTGATGCCATAGGCGCCTTTACCGAAATAGTATTGATTGAGATACATTTGCAGTATCTCTTCCTTTGCGTAAGTGCGTTCGAGCTTGACGGCAGTCAGGGCCTCACGGAACTTTCTCTCAATCGAACGCTCGCGCCCGACAAATAACAGGCGCGAGAGCTGTTGGGTCACGGTCGAGACGGCTTTGACTTTTTTCAGATCATAGAAATTCGTGGCGACGACACGAATCGTGCGCGGCAGATTTATCCCCCAGTGGTCGAAAAATTTCCTGTCTTCAACCGCCAGCAGCATGTCAATCAGATGTTGCGGGAAGTCATCATACGAAGTCAGGGCGCGGTTTTCGTTATAGTATTCCTGAAGCAGTTCACCGCCTCGCGCATAAATCTTCGTTTTCAAGCTCGGCTCGATATTGTGGAGCTGCTCAAACGAAGGCAGTTCGTCTGCGTAAATCCTGTAGGTCCGCTTGGCGAACAACGCAGAAGTAATTACGGCTACGCTGAGTCCCGCTATTAGTATGATTTTGTTTCCCGACATATTCGTTAACCGTTCCGAAATACCTGGAACACCTGAATTACCAACTGCTGACAGTCTTTGCATCAGCCGCAAGAGGCCTGGACGGGTATTACTCCGTCACTCGTCGCCAGCCAGTACATGTTATTATACCCACAGCCTGGCGTGTCTGTTATCTAAAACCGGGCCGATCTGATTAAACCGCGACGGGGCCTGCCAGTTGGCCTCGCCCGGACACAGAAGCTCGATCTTGTTTTTTGGCGCTGGTTTGCTTATAGTTTCAGCCGGGCGGCTTATCCCGCTTATCCCATTGTGCGGCAAGCGATTCACTGCCAGCGGCGGAGTTGAAAGTTATGACAAAAAATTTCGATCAACAATATAAGACGCTTATGCGCGGTGTGGCGGAAATTACGCCCGCAGATGAGTTCAAAGAGCGATTGGGCGCATCGATTGAAAACAATCAGCCGCTCAGGGTCAAACAGGGCTTTGACCCCACAGCCCCGGATATACATCTCGGACACACGGTCGGTATCCGCAAGCTCAAACAGTTTCAGGATTTGGGCCACCAGGTGGTCTTGATAGTGGGTGATTACACGGCCCTGGTGGGGGACCCCAGCGGACGCTCAAGCGCGCGTCCCCCGCTGGGTCACGAAGAAATTCTCGAAAATGCCAAAACGTATCAGGACCAGTTTTTCCGCATTCTGGATAAGGAGAAAACGGAAGTGCATTTCAATGGCTCCTGGTTTTCAAAAATGCCGCTCAAAGAACTGATCTCATTGACCTCGAAATACACAGTGGCGCGAATGTTGGAACGGGATGATTTCGAGAAGCGTTACAAGGGCGGGTCGCCGATTTTCGTGCATGAGTTTCTGTACCCGCTGATGCAAGCCTATGATTCGGTGGAGATCAAAGCCGATATCGAAATCGGGGCGACCGAGCAAAAGTTCAACCTGCTGGTGGGACGCTCGATACAGCCTGATTATGGCCTTCGCGGACAGATGATTCTGACCATGCCGATTCTGGTGGGGTTGGACGGCAAGATGAAAATGTCCAAGAGTTCCGGCAATTATGTGGCGGTCGATGATCCACCCGGTGAGATGTTCGGCAAGCTGATGTCGATTCCCGATGAATTAATTGTCAGCTATGCCGAGCTGGCCTCTGACATGCCGCTGGCGCGAATTGCCGAGATAAGGGAACAGTTGCAGTCAGGTAGTGTAAATCCTATGGCGCCGAAAAAGGAATTGGCGGCGTTGATAACGGATATGTATCACGGCGCGGGGTCCGGAGACGCCGCCCGGACGGCATTTGAGCAAGTGTTCTCACACGGTCAGGACCCGGAGGACATGGAAGAATTCGACATGTCCCGCTACACCGATCAGACAATTTGGATAGTTCAGCTTTTGACTGACGCAGGCTTGAGCAAATCAAACGGCGAGGCGCGTCGCCTGATTGCCGGCGGTGGAGTTTCGCTGGATGGTGAACGCATTGAGGATGTCGATACAAAAATTAAGATCACCCGGCCGGCGGTGTTGAAGGTCGGCAAGCGGCGTTTTCGACGGCTGACAACGGGTACAAAGGACTAGATGGCACTGACACGAATCGTGAAAGCAGCAAAACAAATACTTGCGTATCGGCCCCTGTCTCTGGCGGCGTTGGCTTTTGCGCTCAGCCTTGTCATTGGTCCGATCTCTGAGAGCGTTCCGGGCGCCAGGAGCCGGCCGCGCGGAGAACTGGCGATTGCCGGTTCCTCAATGGATTCGCCTGAACAGGCCCGTGAACGCCAGGCGCTCAAACATTATTTGATAGGCCTTGAACTCAAGGATGATAACAAAATTAAAGAGGCGCTGAAACGCTTTGAAAGCGCCCTGGCGCTTGATCCGTCTTCATATTCAATCCGCCTGGCATTGATCAACACGTACGCCAGATTAGGGCGGCTTGAAGACGCCCGCCGGGAATCTCTGCTGCTTCAACCGCGCCACGCGGAAGCTCTGCGAATGATAATTGATTTGTATCGCCAGACGGATATGGCGGATTCAGTCGTCTTTTTTCTGAAAGAACTGGCGACACTGGACAGCGCCGATCAGACCTCGCGGCGCTGGCTGGTGTCATTCTATGACCGGACCGGACAGCCTGATTCGGCGCTGAATTACCGCAGGGAACTGGCTGAATTGACGCGCGATTTCCGGGCGTATAACGAATTGGGCCGGGCCGAATTCCAGTCCGGAGAGATGGAAGGCGCGCTCGATTCATTCAAAAAATCCCTGGAGTATGAAAGCGGCCCGGAGAATATTCCCGGTTACACCGGGATGATTGACGCCCTCGCCAATCTCCAGCGCTCCGAAGAGGAGCGCGCAGCCCTGTCAAAATTGCTCGCTTTAGATTCCGCCTATGTTCCGGCGCATCGGCGATTCATGGATTACCATGTCCGCCGGGGAGAATTCGACAGCGCGCTGATATTCTCAAGAATGGAAGTCGCTGCCATCCCCGAAGATCAGGCCGCGATTCGCCGTCTGGGAATCATCGCCTACAACACGGATAGTCTTGATTTGTCCGTCGAGCAGTTCAACACTCTGATCGCCATC
>JADFNA010000007.1 GCA_022563625.1 Candidatus Zixiibacteriota bacterium | reverse complement strand
TTTTGTTTATGAACTTCATGGGCTTGATTCCGTTTTTGAAATCGGCGTCAACCAGTATCAACATCACCGCCTCACTGGCTATTCTGGTCTTTTTCTATTCGCAGTATATAGGGTTCAAGGAACTCGGACCGGCCGCCTGGCTTGATCATCTGGCCGGACAGCCGCGCGATCTGGTCGGATGGCTGCTGGTGCCGCTGATGCTTCCCATTCACATCATTGGAGAGTTCGCCAAACCGTTTTCACTGGCGGCGCGGCTGTTTGGAAATATCACCGGCGAAGACGTACTGATCTATGCCTTCGTGATGCTCGGAATCTCAATCATGTCAGCGGTCAACGTTCCGGTTGGATTGCCGCTGCAAGCGATCTTCATTCCGCTCGCTATTTTGCTCTCACTAATTCAGGCGCTGGTGTTCACCGTGCTCGCGACCATATACATTTCATTGATGCTTCCCCATCAGGAGGCGCATTGAGCCGGTCTGTCCAAACAATAACACTCAGGATAAATTAGAATATGAATAACAAACTGACAAACATACATAACTTATCCGCCGGGGCTGTCGGCGCCGGCGAATTTCAGGGAGGTACAAGATGGATTATCAAGCAGCATTAGCTCTGGCTTTGCCGATTGGCGTCGGCCTGGCCGCAATTGGATCAGGCATCGGCCTGGGCGGGGCCGTTGGCAAAGCTATGGAAGCCATGGGCAGGCAGCCCGAGGCGCATGGCAAAATTCAAACGAGTATGATCATTGGCGCGGCGCTGTGCGAAGCGTTGACCATCTATGCCCTGGTGGTGTTCTTTCTGCTGCAGGGAAAGATCGGCGGCTAAATAAACTAGCGATTGGATAAGTTATGAATATCGTCTGGCAACAATTAGCAACACACGCGCTGGGATTCTTGCTTGTCGTGTGGCTGCTAAAAAAGTACGCCTGGGGTCCGCTGATGGCCATGATTGATGAGCGCCGCGAGAAAATTGTCTCTGATTTTCGTGAAATCGAATTGCAGAAGCAGGATGTCGCTCAGCAAAAGGGCGCCTATGAAGACAAACTCAAAGCAATCGAACAGGAACGCCGCGAGAAACTGATTGAAGGGGTCAACGAAGGCCAGAAAATCGCCGCTGAGTTGAAAAGCAAGGCCCACGCCGAGGCTAAAGAAATCATCGTAAGGGCCAAAGCCGAAACACAGAGGGAACTGGCCAAGGCCAAAGTGCAGCTCAAAAACGATATGGTGGACCTGACTCTCGCTGCCACGGAAAAAATCCTGCGCGAGCGGCTCACGGCCGAAAAAGACCGTGAACTGGTGTCCGGGTATATAGAAGAGCTGTCTCAGGCCTAGCGCGGGGACTAGCGCTGTGTGGAGAAACTAAATTCAGGGTTGAAATGTAGATGTTAAGCGGTGAAGTAGGCATACGTTACGCCCGGGCGCTCTTTGATTCTGCCAGAGAGCGCGGCTATCTTGATCAGGCGGACGAACAACTGGGGGCGCTGCAGTCGGCTCTCAGAGATGATCCTGGGTTCGTGCAGTATCTGCTTGCGCCACAAATCACCGATGAGCAAAAAGAGGGTCTGATTCACCGCTTGTTCGACAGTGTGTTTGAAAAGCCGGTGGTGGAGTTCCTGATTCTGCTGGCGCGTAAACGGCGCGTGGATTATCTGCCGGAAACGCTGGAGAGATTTCGTGAACTGGTCGCCGATGAGCGCGGTATTCTAAACGTTGTCGCAACCAGCGCCAGACCACTGCCGGATGATCAGAAACATCAACTGATCGAGCGGCTCAGAATAAAAACCGGAAAAGCAATCGAACTTGTTGAGCGCCATGACAAACAGGCGCTTGGCGGTGTGAGTGTGAGAATCAAAGACCATGTCTATGACGGCACAGTCAGAAGTGAACTGCAGGCGCTGCGCGAAATGCTTGATGCGCTTGAAGTCGTTTAACTGGCGGGTAAGTGATTTAAACTTTAATAACCTGGTATAAAGCACAGTGAAGCAGTAAAGAGGAGTAATAGACAGATGGCGCTCAATCCCGAAGAAGTGTCGTCCATAATCAAAAAAGAGCTGGAGTCCTACGACACGACCCTGCAGATGGAGTCGGTCGGAACGACGCTGCAGGTCGGCGATGGAATCGCGCGTATCTGGGGTTTGCGCGATGTGCAGATGTCAGAGTTGATTTCGTTTCCCGGTGATGTGACAGGGCTTGTGCTCAATCTTGAGGCGGACAATGTCGGCGCCGCAATTTTTGGCAGCGACACACAGATTAAAGAAGGTGATCCGGTGAAACGCACCGGTAAAGTGGCCCAGGTGCCGGTTGGCGACGCCCTGCTCGGGCGGGTGGTGAATCCGCTGGGCGAGCCGCTGGACGGCAAAGGCCTGATAGTGACTGACAAGTTCCGTCCGCTGGAGCCTGTGGCGCCGTCGGTTGTCGAGCGCCAGCCGGTCAAAGAGCCGCTCATGACCGGACTCAAGGCAATTGATTCAATGATCCCGATTGGCCGCGGACAGCGCGAGTTGATCATCGGCGACCGCCAGACCGGCAAGACCGCGATTGCCATTGACACTATCATCAATCAAAAAAACACCGACGTGCATTGTATCTATGTTGCTATCGGGCAGAAGGTTTCAATCGTCGCGCAAACAGTGCAGAAGCTCGAAGAAGAAGGCGCGATGGACTACACGACTATCGTGATTGCCTCGGCTGATGATCCGGCGCCGCTGCAGTATATCGCGCCCTATGCAGGATGTGCGATTGCCGAAGAATACCTGTACACCGGGCGCCATGCGCTGATAATCTATGATGATCTTTCCAAACAGGCGGTGGCCTATCGCCAGCTTTCACTCTTGCTGCGCCGTCCTCCGGGACGCGAGGCGTATCCCGGCGACGTGTTCTATTTACACAGCCGCCTGCTGGAGCGCGCAGCTAAACTCTCCGATGAAAAGGGGGGCGGATCGCTGACCGCCTTGCCGATTATCGAAACCCAGGCAGGTGACGTTGCGGCTTATATTCCAACCAATGTGATTTCTATAACCGACGGGCAAATTTTCCTCGAGGGTAATCTGTTTTATTCAGGTATTCGTCCGGCGATCAATGTCGGTATCTCTGTCTCACGTGTCGGAGGCAACGCCCAGACCAAGGCTATGAAAAAAGTCGCGGGCTCGTTGCGACTGGACCTGGCGCAGTACCGTGAACTGGCTGCCTTTGCGCAGTTTGGCTCTGATCTGGATGATGCGACACGGCGGCAGTTGACCCGCGGTGAAAAAATGGTGGAAATCTTGAAACAGGGCCAGTATGTGCCGCAGGAGCTTTCAAAACAGATGCTGATAATCTGGGCTGGCGCCAACGGACATCTTGACGATGTTCCGACCGCGTCTCTGGCGCGCTTTGAAAAAGAGTATGGCGAATTTGTGGCGGAGAACTTCCCGGATTTGACCATTCAGATTGATAAAGAAAGAGAGCTGACTGACGACATAGTCGCCAAGCTCAAAGATTCCGTCACTAAATTCAAAGAGAAATTTACTGCGACTGTCTAACGCGCCGGTGGCGCACACTTGTCCCGGTAAATGATGAAACATTAAATGGCGACTCTCAAGGACATACGCAGCCGTATAAAATCGGTCAAGTCCACCCGCCAGATCACCAAAGCGATGGAAATGGTGGCAGCGGCCAAGCTTCGGCGCGCCCAACTGCGCGTCAGCGAGGCGCGCCCGTATTCCGACCGGATGAATGAGATGCTCTCTTCGTTAGCTGAAGCCTCGAGCGGCGAAATAGCACACCCGTTCTTTGAGCGCCGCGACATAAAGAAACGCACACTGGTGGTGGTGATTTCAGACCGAGGACTGTGCGGTTCATTCAACTCAAATATTCTGCGAACCGCAGACAACTGGCTGAAGCAGTTCACTCCGGCGGATGTTGAAATTGTTGCGGTTGGCGGCCGGGCGCTGGATTATTATGGCAAGCAGCCGTTCCCTATCGCAGCCAATTATCAGGACTGGGGAGGTTCGCTGGATTATCAAATGGCGCGCTCAATAGTGTCATTCCTGACAGGCAGGTTTTCTGAGGGCGAAACCGATGCTGTCAATGTTGTTTATGCCCGCTACATATCCACATCAAAGTATGTCGTGACAAATGAGGCGTATCTGCCGGTTGAAAAACCCCGGACGGAACGAGCGCCAGGCGCCGCCCGCAAGGAATATCTTTTCGAACCAGGCCCGGAAGAAATCTACTCCAGTTTGATGCCGAGCTATGCGTTAACCAGAATGATCAGCGCCCTGTTGGATTCGTTTGCCAGCGAACACAGCGCGCGAATGATTGCAATGAACTCGGCGACCAATAACGCCGGTGAAATGATAGATGATTTAACTCTAAACTATAACAAGGCGCGCCAGGCGCAAATCACCAAAGAGTTGCTGGAAATTGTCTCCGGCGCTTCTGCGCTGACGGGATAGGGTACCGATATGACTACAGAAACGCTTACCGAAAAAGAGAAGATGCAAGGGGTTTCGAAAATGTCCGGCAACATGGGCGAAATAGTCCAGGTCATCGGCCCAACCGTTGACTGCGAATTTCCATCGGACAGTCTGCCGAATATTCTCAACGCGCTCAAAATCATTGATGACGCTAGAGGAATCGAGCTGATTGTCGAAGTCGCCATGCATATCGGCGACAATGTCGTGCGCTGTATCGCCCTGGCCTCAACCGACGGCTTGGTGCGCGGCATGAAAGCTGTTGATACCGGCGGACCGATTACCGTTCCTGTCGGCGAAAAATCACTGGGGCGGATTTTTAATCTGTTTGGCGAACCGCTTGATCCAGGTGAGCCGATACCTGAAAACACCCCCAGGATGCCGATTCACCGAGGGGCGCCTAAATACGTTGATCAGGACACCCAAACTCAGATTCTGGAGACCGGCATCAAAGTCATTGACCTGCTGGAGCCATATGCCAAGGGCGGCAAAGTCGGCCTGTTCGGCGGGGCGGGTGTGGGCAAAACGGTTATTATTCAAGAACTCATTCGCAATATCGCCACCGAGCATGGCGGATATTCAGTCTTCTGCGGGGTGGGCGAACGGACACGTGAGGGGAACGATCTCTGGCTGGAGATGAAAGAATCCGGCGTGATAAACAAAACCGCGCTGGTATTCGGACAGATGAACGAACCGCCCGGAGCGCGTTTGCGCGTCGCGCTATCCGGATTGACAATGGCCGAGTATTTTCGCGACGAAGAAAACCAAGACGTGCTGCTGTTCATCGATAACATTTTCCGCTTCGTACAGGCCGGTTCAGAAGTCTCGGCGCTGTTGGGGCGCATGCCCTCGGCCGTGGGATACCAGCCGACGCTGGGGACAGAAATGGGAGCGCTGCAGGAACGAATTACATCAACCAAGTCCGGTTCGATCACATCCGTGCAGGCGATTTATGTCCCGGCTGATGATCTAACCGACCCGGCCCCGGCCACGACGTTTTCGCATCTGAACGCGACCACCGTGCTCTCACGCCAGATTGCAGAGCTGGGCATTTACCCGGCTGTGGACCCGCTGGACTCCACCTCGCGAATCCTTGACCCGCTGATTGTCGGCGAGGAACATTATCGCGTGGCGCGCGGGGTGCAGACGATACTGCAAAAATACAAAGACCTGCAGGATATCATCGCCATCCTCGGTATGGATGAGCTCTCCGACGAAGATAGGCAAACCGTGAACCGCGCCCGCAGGATTCAAAAATTCCTTTCGCAGCCGTTCTTTGTCGCCGAACAGTTCACCGGCAAACCAGGACGGTATGTGAAACTTGAAGACACAATTAAGGATTTCGCCGAATTGATTGAGGGTAAATGCGACCATATCTCAGAACAGAGTTTTTATCTGGTAGGGTCGCTGGATGAAGCGAGAGAAAACTTTGAAAAAGCGGGCGGCAAGGCGGCCTGATGTTTTTTCTGATGGTTTTTTCTGCTCGGTTTACTGGTCGGTTTACTGGTCTTAGTGTAAACCCCTCTCAGCGCCGGCCGAGGAAGTAACTAAAACCTATGTTCCAGCTATCTGTGGTGACACCGATTCAGGTGTTCTATGAAGATGAAGTCGGCGGACTGATAGCGCCCGGCGAGGCGGGTTATGTCGGCGTTTTGACAGGACATGCCCCGCTTATTACCTCTCTAAAACCCGGCCTGCTTACCATTCGGGACAGCCTGGACACTGTTGTTGAATTCGCCATTGCTAACGGATTTCTGGAAATGTCAAACAACCGCGCTACAATTCTTGCTGACGCAATCGAGTACATTGAAAAAATCGATCTCGAACGCGCGCTCGCAGCGCTGGAGCGGGCCGATAACAGGATAGCCGGAGTGAATACGACTGAAGATATAGATCAGTCACGCGCAAAACGGGCGCGCTCTCGAGCGCTCAATCGTATTGACCTCAAAGAGAGACTCGACGGCGATTCTCGTGGGAAAAACTGAGTTTTGCCTGTCGGATACAACAACCCGCACACCGCCCCCCGCAGGACTTAAAAGCGGGCTCCGAGCTAAAGTCACAAGCCGTTGTTTAACATCAGGTTATGGCGACTGTCCAAGCTTGACTTAATTTTAGGCTTATGTTAGCTTATGACGCTATGGAGATTGAGCTCAAGGAAATCCATGAGTTTCCGGCCCAGCTCAAGCTCTTTGAAAGGCCGCAGGATCTTCAGTTTGAAATTGATGGTGTGCGCTTTGTCAACGGTGTCACGATAGAACTGTCAATTCAGAAGACAGACCACGAGTACTTTGTCAACGGGCGCTGTCTGGCGGAAGTCCAGATGATTTGCGCCCGCTGTTTGGAAAGCGCGACACTAAAATTGTCCGGCGACCTGTCTGTTATCGCGCAGATCGACGAACCGAGGCGCCCGGGTCGCGCAGGAAAGTCAGGTAAACGGGAGCGTTCCGAACAGTTTGAGGATAGCGAGGAACTGGTTCAACTAGATCAGTCCGAGCGCCTGGTTCTTGTCGAGCCGGTTCGCCAGGCGTTGTTCGCAGAGGTTCCTCGCAAACCGCTTTGCAGAGAGGATTGCCAGGGGCTGTGTCAAAAGTGCGGAGTGAATCTGAACAGCAAGACCTGCGATTGCCACAAAGGCGTTAGTGACAGCCGCTGGGAAGGTCTGGGTGATTTGCTCGAAAAAAATGGAAGAGCCTGACTGCCCCGCTGTGTACATATAAAGTAAGTATTGCACAGCGTCGAGTGAAGAAGGACAAAGAATATTATTGTGACAAGCAAATACCAGGAGAGAAAATAGATGGCACATCCAAAACGCAGACATTCCAGCGCCCGCGGCAAGAAGCGCCGCACGAATTGGAAAATTGAAGCGCCGAATGTTGTCGGTTGCAAAAATTGTGGCGCTAAAAAATTACAGCATTTCATCTGCCCGACCTGCGGCCATTATCGCGGAGCGGAAGTGATTACCCCGGCGGCTGATTAGAAGAATTGATGAGAGGATATCGATGAGAAACCTGATTGCTTCGAACAGGATTCCACTCGGGAAAGGCCAGTGAAAGCAAATACACATACACAAACCGGGACGCCGGCGCGGATCGCGCTCGATGTTATGGGTTCAGACAACGGGGTGTCTGGAATAGTTGCCGGAGGGGCGCTGGCTGCGCTCGACTTTGGAGCAAGCGCCCATATAACGCTGGTGGGACAGAGTACGCAGATCGAATCCGCACTGGCTGCACTTGAACAGCGTCCGGATAACATCAGTGTTCATCACGCCGAACGTGAAATCACCATGGATGATTCTCCCTCGGATGCCGTGCGCATGCCTGACACGTCAGTTGCCGCCGGACTCAAACTGCTCAAATCCGGCCAGGTGGAGGCGTTCATGTCGCCCGGCAACACCGGGGCGGTCATGGCCGGATCACTCTTGACCCTCGGGCGTATTAGCGGAGTCAACCGTCCCGCTATCTGCGCGCTTTTCCCTACCAGCGGTTTGCGCACCCGCCCGGTCCTGGATGTGGGCGCGAACACTTCCTGTAAACCGATCAACCTGCTCCAATTTGCGGCCTTGGGGTCTGCCTATGTCTCGGCCATGGAGGGTATTGAATCACCTCGCGTGGGGCTGCTGTCAATCGGGGAGGAGCGCAGCAAAGGCAATGACCTGATAGTGAAAAGTCATGAACTCCTGGAAAAATCTCCACTGAATTTTATTGGTAATGTTGAAGGCAGGGATATTCTTTCCGGCGATGTTGATCTGGTGGTGACCGACGGATTCACCGGCAACATTTTGCTCAAATTCGCCGAGTCAATCTCGCCGTTCTTGACCAGCAGAATCCGTCATCAGGTCTCGACCAACATCTTTTCGCGCATCGGCGCCGGTTTGATGTCTCCATTTTTGAGACGGCTGCGCAGGGCCTTTGACTACGCTGAATCCGGCGGCGCGCCTCTTCTGGGGATTGACGGACTGGTGTTTATCTGCCACGGGGGTTCATCGCCCAGAGCGATCAAGAACGCCCTGGCTATTGTCAAGAAAATGATTGAAAACAATGTCATCGGCGCAATGCGTAAGGAAATGATGAACAACACTGCGTTGCATGTCGACGCCGAGCGGCGCATGTCCGGACAAACTCACGAGCAAGAAACCTCCCTGGAATCCTCACATGGATAACGGAAAACAGAATAACTTCCGCCCGCGCTATCGCGCCCGAATTAAAGCGACCGGCTCCTTTACCCCGCCGGATGTGCTGACCAACGCTGACCTGGAGCGCATGGTGGATACCAGTGACGAATGGATTACCACGCGCACCGGCATCAAGGAGCGTCGTATCGCCTCAAAAGAGATGTCCGGGGTCGATATGTCTGTTAAGGCTGTTGAAATAGCGCTTTCTGACGCCGGCTGGGCGCCGGAAGATGTGCAGTTGCTGATTGTCGGGACGGTCACCCCGGATTACCGGCTGCCGTCGAACTCGTGTGTCATACAGGAGCGCATGGGTCTGGTGAATGCCGGTACAATGGATATTGCCGCGGCCTGCGCCGGGTTTATTCATGGCCTGGCGATAGCGTCTGCCTTTATTGAATCAGGCCAGCTTGAACGAATAGTGGTTGTTGGCGTAGAAAAACTCAGCTCGATTACCAATTACAAAGATCGCGGAACATGCATTTTGTTTGGTGATGGAGCGGGCGCCACAGCTGTTGAAAGAACCGAAGAAGACCGGGGTGTGCTGGCGTCGTTCTTGAAATCCGACGGACGGCTCGGAAAACTGCTTTGGATACCGGTCGGCGGGACAGTGGCCCCCTATCAGGAGGCGATGCGAAATGGCGGCATTAATAACGGCGAGGATTGTCTGGCCATGAACGGCTCCGAAGTGTTCAAACACGCCGTGCGGCAGATGGGTGACGCTGCGCTCAATGTAATAAAGCAGGCCAACATGACCACCGAGGATATCAATCTGGTTGTGCCTCATCAGGCCAATATTCGAATAATTGAAGCAGTCACCAAACGACTCGGCGTGCCGGATGATCGTGTGTTTATAAACATTGAAAAATACGGCAATACGTCTTCGGCTTCAGTCCCGCTGGCATTGGACGAAGCGCGCCGAAGCGGACGGATTAAAGACGGTGATAATGTGCTGATGATCGCTTTTGGCGGCGGATTAACCTGGGCGGCGGCGCTGGTGAACTGGTAAGTCGTTCGCTTTCTGCCATACCTGCATAGTCAAACGGCTCCACTTTGGCTGGATGTACTGAAAGTTCTGAATGATCAACACTGGACGAATAAACACTAAGTTCCCGCTCTGTGAAATAAGTATGTGCCGAAGTATGTGTCGAAGTACGTGGAGAGAAACGTGGGAAGTTTGATGACAACAACGAAACAACAATTGAACAACCGCGAAATTATAAGTAATATGCAACAGAGCGCGGCGCTGTTTCCGGGACAGGCCTCGCAATACGTCGGTATGGGCAGGGAGCTTTATCAATCCTCTGCAGCAGTCAGAGAGCTGTACGAACTGGCTTCTTTACTCATTGGTGAGGACTTGGCGCAAATATCATTCGACGGGCCGGCGGAATTGCTTAAACGCACACGTTTCACCCAGCCGGCGATTCTGGTTCATTCGCTGGCCGCCCTAACAGTTATGGATCGCAGTTTCCCACGGCCAACTGTCGCCGCCGGACATTCGCTGGGTGAATACGGAGCTCTGGTGGCTGCCGGGTCGCTCAGCGCTGAAGATGCGATCAAATTAGTAGTGCAGCGCGCCCGGCTGATGGAGGAAGCGTCGCAGGCAAAACCGGGAACGATGGCCGCGATAATCGGACTGACGCTGGCTGAAGTGGAACAGCTGTGCAATGACGCTTCATCGGCGGGCATTGTGACTCCCGCGAACATCAATGCCAAACTGCAGATCGCAGTTTCAGGCGAAACTCCGGCGGTGCAAAAGGCAGTCGAACTGGCAAAGACAAGAGGCGCTCGCCGGGTGGTTATGCTGGAAGTCGGCGGCGCATTTCACAGCCCGCTGATGGAACCGGCCCGGCAGGGAATGGAACAGGCCCTGGCAGACGTGAGAATAGAAAACCCGGAAATCATGTTTATTCCCAATGTTACGGCCGCGCCGGTTTCCGATGGCGCAACGATTCGTGAACTGCTTATCAGGCAAATAACGTCCC
The DNA here is from genome assembly GCA_022563625.1 of Candidatus Zixiibacteriota bacterium. Taxonomy (GTDB): domain Bacteria; phylum Zixibacteria; class MSB-5A5; order GN15; family JACZUZ01; genus JADFNA01. The sequence continues at coordinate 2,774 of JADFNA010000007.1, read as the reverse complement.
CGGTGCGCTGGGGGGAGTCGATGGAGTATATTGCGCAGATGGGTGTTCAATCAGTTATGGAGATAGGTCCCGGCAAAGTGTTAAGCGGACTGGCAAAACGGGAGATGCGCCCCGAGCGCCTCATTAGCCTCGACACGCTTGAGGACATAGAAAGTTTTTTGGACCCGGCTCCGGTTTTATGATCAGGCCGGGGCTGATTGAAAAACAATGAAGTGAGTTCGCCGGGTGACACGATGATGAAAGATTTTGCCGAAAAAACAGTGATTGTCACCGGTTCCGGACAGGGGATCGGCAGGGAAATCGCCCGGCGCTTCGCCTGCGGCGGCGCAAACCTTGTCATTTCAGATGTCAATCCGGAAACAACGGAGGAGACCGCCGAAGAGCTCAGGCAATCCGGGCATGACGCTCTCGGGGCGCCGGCTGACGTGACCGATGCCGAGGAAGTTGATGAACTATTCTCCGCAGCCCGGGAGCGCTTTGGCAGCATTGATGTGGTAGTCAACAACGCCGGTATCACGCATGATACGCTGCTGGTGCGAATGTCAGAGGAAGACTGGGACAACGTTATCAGGGTCAATCTGCGCGGAGCGTTCCTGGTCAGCCGCGCGGCGGGCAAGATTATGATGAAACAGCGGTCAGGACGAATCGTAAATATAGTCTCGGTGGTAGGTATGAGGGGAAATATCGGGCAATCGAATTACTCTGCCAGCAAAGCCGGGCTGATCGGGCTGACAAAATCTGCGGCCAGAGAACTGGCGCCCCGTGGGGTGACAGTCAATGCTGTCGCCCCCGGATTCATTCGGACCGGAATGACTGATGCGATGAGCGACCAGGCCCGGGAAACATTTCTTAAGACTATCCCGCTTCAGCGCCAGGGAGAACCGTCGGATGTGGCGGACGCAGTCACATTTCTTGCATCGGACAGGGCAGGTTATATCACAGGCCAGGTATTAAGTGTCTGTGGAGGAATAAACATCTAGCGGCGAGCCAGGCGCTTCAAAGTGGATACAAAATAGCAGTTGGCATAATCATAGTACACACATAGCACACAAAATATTAGACGAAAATATTACGCGGAAATCATAACTTTTCACTATAGTTCTCACAATAGTCCCTAGCGGAGGAAGAATCACATGTCTGACAGCAACATTGAACAAGAAGTCAAGAACATCATAATCGAGCAGCTTGGCGTTGACGCCGCCCAGGTGACGCCCGAAGCAAAATTTGTCGATGACCTTGGCGCGGATTCACTCGATACGGTTGAACTGGTCATGGCTCTCGAAGAAAAGTTTTCACTCGAGATTCCAGATGAAGAAGCCGAGAAAATCGCATCAGTCGGAAACGCCATTGACTATATCAAAGAACGCACACAGGCGGCGGCCTGACTGGCTCTGCGATGAATCTGTGTCAGCTTCAAACTGTCATGATAAGGCGCTAGCGGCATGGCCTCTCGAACATATGAACGTGTAGTAGTTACCGGTGTGGGCTGGGTGACTCCTCTGGGTCATGACATTCCCGAAGTCTGGGAAAAACTCCTCAACGGAGAATCCGGAGCGTGTGGAATCACTCGGTTTGACACCAGCGAATACCCCACCCGCATCGGCGCCGAAGTGAAAGATTTTTCGACCGAAGGGCTGATCAATAAAAAAGAGCTGCGCCGGATGGACCTCTCGGAACAGTATGCCCTGGTGGCTGCGCAGTTCGCAGTTGACGACTCCGGATTGGATATCCAGGCAATCAATCTGGACCGCGCCGGTGTGGTCATCGGCTCCGGTATTGGCGGCATCGGCACGTTTGAACAACAGCATAAGAACCTGCTGAATGGCGGTCCCAGCCGCGTCAGTCCTTTCTTTATCCCCATGATGATTTCAAACATGAGCGCCGGGCTGGTGGCTATTCGCTTTGGTTTTCTGGGAGCGAACTACGCAACCGTCTCGGCCTGCGCCTCATCGTCACACGCGATTGTCGATGTTTTCCGCATGATTCAGCGCGGCGACTTGGATCTGGCTTTGACTGGCGGCTCCGAGGCGACAATCACTCCGGCCTCGCTGGCCGGTTTCTGCAGCGCCAGGGCCATGACAACCCGGAACGACGAACCCAAGAGCGCCTCACGGCCGTTTGACAGAGACCGTGACGGTTTCCTGATGGGTGAAGGCGCCGGGATTCTTGCGCTCGAGTCACTGACTCACGCGAAAAAGCGCGGCGCACGGATCTATGGTGAAATCCTGGGGGCTGGAATGAGCTGTGACGCGCATCATGTGACGGCGCCCAGACCCGACGGCCACGGCGCGAAAATGGCGATGAAAAACGCGGTCATTGATGGCGAAATCAATTTTGATCAGATAGATCTTATCAATACCCACGGAACCAGCACCGGCCTGGGTGATATCGCTGAAACAAAAGCTATCAAAGATGTCTTCGGGCAGCGCGCCAAATCTATCATGGTAAACTCAACCAAGTCTATGATGGGACACCTGTTGGGGAGCGCCGGAGCTGTTGAGGCTATCTCTACAATCATGTCACTGCAAACCGGAAAAATCCACCCCACGATAAATCTTGACAACCCCGATCCGGAGTGTGATCTGGACTATGTGCCGAATGTTGCCCGCGAGGCAGACATCACATACGCACTCACCAACTCATTCGGATTTGGCGGCCACAATGTCTCCATCCTTTTGGCCCGCTTTAACGGGTCTCTACGATAACTGTCCCGCGATTTAAATTCATCTTGTCAGCAGTCTCGCAGGTGTTTTCGAAGAAAAAGAGAGCCACAT
>JADFNA010000285.1 GCA_022563625.1 Candidatus Zixiibacteriota bacterium | reverse complement strand
ATTTTTAAGAATTCAAAGAGTTCGGATTCCGGGAGCAAGCGTTTGAAACCATTTAAGACGTCTCGCAAGAAAATTTCCAAAAGCATCAGAGTTAAGACATCATCCGGCTCGTCAAAAAAGGTGTATAAGTCCGGCGGTTCATCAAAGAGATCGAGTGGCTCAGAAAGCACGATACGTAACAAGAAATCCTCAAGGAAGAAATCTATGCGGTCATCGGCCTTTGAGTCCAGGGGAAGCAAGAAGTCATCAGCGAGTGTCCGCTCCGGAAGCTCTTCGCAAAAGTCACCCCGCGCCAAAGCGACCCGGAAGTCTTCGGGATCGAAAAGTCACGGCGTAAAATCGAAGTCATCGGGGAGATCGAAGTCTGCGTCGGTTAAGAGCAGCCCCGGAAGTTCGCGTGGAAAGTCGTCGGTGAAGTCGTCGGGGAAAAGCGGCCGTTCGTCTTCGGCCAAATCGTCAGGCCGAAGCAAATCCGGAAGCTCGAAAAAAGGAGGGTCGCGCAAACGCTAGGGGAACTGGCCGTTGTCTGAACCGGAGCCGATGAGTCAATTGTATTAGTTCGGGCGTTGGGCGGCGTGCGAGATAGAAGCGTGACGAAATTGAAATGAACTACACACCAAGACATAAGAGAACGGGTCCGTTTTTGCGCCGATGCGCAGAGATTGCTGTGGCCTTTTTGCTGTCGCTGGCGATTCTGGCATTGCCGTTGGATGCTGTCGAGAAGAAGAAAAAAGCCAAAGCAAAGACAAGCCAGTCTGCCTCAAAGAAACAGGCTGTCAAAAAGAGCGCGAGCGCCTCAAAGAAATCGGCCGGCGTTAAGCGAACATCCAAGACAGTTACATCTAAAAAAGTGACACCAAAAAAGGTAACTGCCAGAAAACGGACCGCTAAAAAGGTTACGCGCAAACCGGCCAACCGCTACAACAATTTTCTCGATGTAGACCGTAACGGAGTTGATGATCGGGTGCAGAGAAAAGTAAACAAACTCGGCTCTACCATGAAGGCGCGTAAAGCCGCCGCTGCGAAGAAAAAGAAAAGCCCCGCCACCAAGGCCGCCAAAGTGAAAAGCGCATCACAGACGAAAAAGAAAACGAGCGCAAAAAAACCCGCCACGGCTTCAAAGAAGAAGTCTTCCAAGAAGCAGTCTTCTAAAGAGAAAGAGCGTAACTACAAGAAGAAGAAAGATTAGGGCCTCTAAAGCGCCAGTTCATGTATCGGGATTCGCCTCGTGGCCGCTAGCCGCGGGGCGTTTTCTTGTGGTTTCATGTTGCCCGCCGGTCAAACGGCTTCGGCTCCGGGAAATGCCGCCAAAATGAATCTTAATGTTTGGGGTTGACATATTAGGGTCTGGAGCTACATTGTTAGCGCTCTGGCAGGTAGACTGCCAGAGTTTTTTAGGCGCTGGTCAGGGAGCTGCCCGGCATCATAATCGTTTATTGGATACAGCTTTAACAAGAGTTCTGGCAACACAGATAGCGGAAAATAACGAGAATATGGCATTTGACAATCTCAGCCAGCGAGAACGGGCGGTCCTCGAAAATCTGATAAATCACTATATCGCCACGGCTGATCCTGTTGGTTCGCGGGTGATAGCTGCGAAATATGATATGGGGTTGTCCTCGGCCACTATCCGCAACACCATGCAGGACCTTGAGGACCTGGGGTTCATTTCTCAGCCGCACACCTCAGCCGGACGGGTGCCGACCGACGTTGGATACCGTCTGTATGTTGACAGCCTGATCAAACCTCACAAACTGACCGCCGAGGAGCGGGGCAAGATCGACGCCTCAATAGCCGGGTCGGGCAAATCTGTGGATGCGATACTGGGTCAGTCGACCCGTATTCTGGCGGACATCGCCCATCAAATGGGTGTCACAGTTGCGCCGAAGTTTGAACGGGGTGTTCTCAAACGCCTGCAGTTGATTCAGCTTAGTTCCGCCAAGATTCTTGTCGTGCTGGTGATAAAATCCGGACTGGCGCGTTCGGTAATTCTTGAAGTTGAGGCAAATCTTCCCGAAGATGATCTGGCGACGCTGGAGTCGATCCTGAATGAGAAACTCTGCGGTCTGTCTCTGGGAGAAATCCGGCGGTCGGTGTCCGAGCGCCTGGCGAACGTCCCGGGAAACGCCCGGTTGTTGAGTCTGTTTGTCGATTCGGATACGGCCCTGTGGAATGGCGATGGGAGTATGCAAATGCATATTATGGGGGCCGAAAATCTGCTCAGCCAACCGGAGTTTGCCGACCGGGACAAACTGGTGGAGTTTGTACGCGCTATCGAAGACCAGGACAAGCTGATGAGTGGTTTGGACGACGGCGAAAGTGAGTTGTCTCCCGGAACACCCGGCGCTACCCGGGCGCCCGGTGTGTTGGTGAGAATAGGCTCAGAAAACTCACTGGCCGAGATGCAGAGCTGTTCGGTGGTCAGCGCAAATTACAAGGTGGGACAGATTGAAGGGAAGATCGCGATTATCGGCCCGACACGAATGCGTTATGGCAAGTTATTGTCGATAGTGGAATTCGCCGCGCAGTCTATTACTGAGCGTCTCTCGACCATGGATGAGAATTGAGGCGCCACAGAAAAAACAAGCTGGACAAACGCACGGAACATGGCGCGGTCAATTCGATTCATTCACACGCAAATCAAAGACGCATATTCATATGAGCGACAAAAATTCCACAGATCAGGCGCAGACTGAAGAGCTTCAATCCGAGACAGTATCAGAGGAGCCAGGGGCCGATGCCGGCGCAATCTCTGAGCCTCAAGACGAATCAAACGGAGCCGAAAGCGAGCTGGCCGGTGTCCAGGACAAGTATTTGCGGTTGGCCGCAGAGTTTGATAATTTCAAAAAGCGCACCGCTCGGGAACGCGCCGAGCTGATTAACTCGGCCAACGACCAGTTGATTATGCAGTTGCTTGATGTTGTTGACAATTTTGAGCGGGCGTTGGGACAGACCGAACAGAGTGTCACACAGGGAAAGGGTGACAGGCAAAAGCTGTTCCAGTCTCTGAGCGATGGCGCGCGTATGATCCATGGGCAGATCAAAAAAATGCTTGCCTCGCATGGCGTCGAAGAGATTCAGGCCAAAGGCGCGCTGTTTGACCCGGAGTTGCATGAAGCAGCCTTGCATATAGAGACCGGCGACACCAAGCCAGACCATATCGCCGAGGTGATATGCAAGGGCTATACAAGAGGCAAGCGGGTGTTGCGCCATGCGAAAGTCGGTGTCGCGAAAGTGAAAGAAAAACATGGACAAGAAAAGTAAAGAACTAAAACAATCGAACACAGTTGCGGCTGCGAAAAGCGGGCGGTCAAAGTGGAGTTTTATAGATGATAACGAATAAAGTCATTGGAATTGATCTGGGCACGACAAACAGTTGTGTGGCGGTCCTCGAAGGCGCTGAACCGGTTGTGATTCCCAATCAGGAGGGGGCGCGCACGACGCCGTCGGTAGTGGCCTTTTCCAAATCCGGCGAGCGGCTGGTCGGTGGAGCGGCCAAACGCCAGGCGGTTACCAATCCGGCCAATACACTTTCGTCAATCAAGCGCTTCATGGGCCGAAAACACTCCGAAGTGTCTTCGGAAGAAAAACTAG
>JADFNA010000284.1 GCA_022563625.1 Candidatus Zixiibacteriota bacterium | reverse complement strand
CGTGCCGCAGATAAGTGCTATCCTCGGGCCGTGTGCAGGCGGCGCCGTGTACTCCCCGGCGATTACCGATTTCGTGTACATGGTTCGTGGTACGTCATATATGTTCGTGACCGGGCCGAATGTTGTCAAGACTGTGACACATGAAGACATCACTTCGGAAGAACTGGGCGGAGCGGATACGCACAGCTCTGTTTCGGGTGTGGCGAGCCTGGCCGGTGACAACGAGGCCGAGACAATTGAATTGGCCAGAAAACTGCTGAGCTTCCTGCCGCAGAACAATGCGGATGACGCACCGGTACTCTCGACAGACGATCCGGCCGAGCGTGAAGACGAGGCGCTTAACAGTGTTGTGCCGGAAAATCCGAATGAGCCGTATGATATTCGTGATGTGATCAGGCATGTGGTCGACTCGGGTGACTTTTTTGAGTTGCAGCCGGACTATGCGACGAACATTGTCATCGGCTTCGCCAGACTGGGAGGGAAATCACTGGGGATAGTTGCCAATCAACCTTCGTCGATGGCCGGGGCGCTGGACATCGCGTCATCTCTGAAAGCGGCCCGGTTTGTGCGCTTTTGTGATGCGTTTAACATTAATCTGCTGACACTTGTTGATGTTCCGGGGTTTCTTCCAGGTTCACAGCAGGAACATGGCGGAATAATCAAGCACGGCGCCAAGCTGTTGTATGCTTATTGCGAAGCGACTGTGCCGAAAGTGACTGTGATCACGCGCAAGGCATACGGCGGGGCGTATGATGTTATGAGTTCCAAGCATGTGCGCGGAGATTTTAACTATGCCTGGCCGACGGCCGAAGTGGCTGTCATGGGTCCTAAAGGCGCCGCAGAGATTATTTTCAAGAAAGAAATTGCCGGCGCTGATGATCCCGAAGCCGCACTGGCGGAAAAAACTGAAGAGTACCGCGAGAAATTTGCCAACCCGTATAAAGCCGCCGAGCGCGGGTATGTTGATGATGTGATTGAACCGAAAACCACCCGGCCGCGTTTGATTCGGGCTTTTCAGACTTTGGAAAATAAAGTTGACAGCAACCCGGCCAAGAAACACGGCAATATTCCGCTGTAATAAACCGAAACCGGCCTATGCAAGCGCCGCGCAAGATTAACAAGATTCTAATAGCCAATCGCGGTGAAATCGCAGTGCGTGTCATTCGCGGTTGCCGGGATATGGGGATACGCTCGGTTGCGGTGTTCTCCGAGGCTGACCGGCGCTCGCCGCATGTGCGTCTGGCCGATGAGGCATATCCGATCGGGCCTGCAGCTGCGGCGGAAAGTTATCTGGTCATTGACAATATTATTGAAGCCGCGCGTGTTTCCGGCGCCGATGCTGTGCATCCGGGATACGGTTTTCTTGCCGAAAACGCCGGGTTTGCATCGGCTTGCGCTGAGGCGGGATTGATATTTATCGGACCGGCGCCTGAGACGATTACTCTTCTGGGTGATAAGCTGCAGGCCAGAGCGCTGGCCATGCGCTCGGGACTGCCGGTTGTTCCAGCTATTGAATCGGCGCTGGATGATGTGACGGCAATGCAAAAGGAAGCCGAGAAGATCGGATATCCGGTACTTGTTAAAGCCGCAGCCGGTGGCGGAGGAAAAGGGATGCGCATCGCGCATAGCGGCGCTGATTTGAGTGAAGCGCTTGCGGCGGCCAAACGCGAAGCGGAGGCGGCGTTCGGAGACCCGCGCGTGTTTATCGAAAAGTATATCGAAAGGCCGCGTCATATTGAGATTCAAATATTCGGAGACGCTCACGGTCACGTCGTCCATTTGTTTGAACGTGAATGTTCGATACAGCGGCGCCATCAGAAAGTAATCGAAGAGGCGCCGTCGCCATTCGTCACTCCCCGGCTGCGCGAAGAAATGGGCGCCGCGGCAGTGGCGATTGGTAAACAGGCGAATTATCTGGGGGCCGGGACTGTTGAATTTCTGGTTAACAGTGAGGGAAGTTTTTATTTTCTGGAAGTGAACACGCGCCTGCAGGTGGAACATCCGGTGACAGAAATGATTACCGGAATTGATCTGGTGCGTGAGCAGATACGGGTTGCCGAAGGCTCGCGTCTTTCATTTGCGCAGGAAGACCTGAAAATTAACGGATGGGCGATATTACTTGTCCCAATCTTCAGTGAAAAGACATTTGAGGATCCATCAATCATCGAGCCTTTAGAGCGATTAAAGGCCTACGGTCAAGAGGATCATGTTAGAAGGTATGGCCCGGATTACGTTGATCGGCTTCGCGAGGCAGGATTCACTGTAAAGATCACCAAAGTGAGCGATTTAGCTAATAGCGAAGAAGCAGTAGAAATGGGATTAACGCCGGCCAGTGGTGAAATTTACTATTGCACAAAGCAACTCGGCAGCTAACAAGGTGCTGCACCGGACGGCAATTCTGCGAGTCAATGCTCCTCAATCTGGAACCGTCCGGGAAACTACCACATTCCCGAATCAGCTGGAGACCACATTCAATCAAAGCCACAGCTTCTTTCGCCTTGTTGAACTCTTCGAACCCGAGAGCGAAAGTTTCAGAAGGCGGTTCCGCCTTTGGTACGACAGCGGCATTCCTCCATACATTAATCTCCCACTTCGCCTACCTACCGATTCTTCCCGAGGAAAGGCTGGTCATTCACCGTGCACAACTCGTATCTCCTGGTTTCTGGGAGTTTCTAGGAGCTCTCAACCCTCTCCATCAAATCAGGGAGTACCTCAATGACCGCCACAGGCGGAGGCATGATAAGGAATATCGTGAGCATGCCGAGAAAGATAAGCTTTCTCTACAGAACGTTTTTGATTCAGCGACAGGTCTGGGAAAAAGAGAATTCAATCTTGCGAGATCGTATTTCGGTCATGGGGGACCTCGGGCTCTCTGAGGAGGAGATCCGCCGCCTCGTTTGGACTAATGTAAGCAGCCCGCTTATCGAACTCGGATCTCATCAAGACAATCGCATGATTGAGGATGCGGAGTGAGCGGCACGAATCTCGTGTGCGGCTAACAACTCGCTGGAGCGCATCGGGAATGCTGCGACAAATACAGGCGACATTAGAATTCCAAATTCGAAAGCAGGCATGCGAGAGGGCAAACCCCGACCGCTCAGCTCGCAGACGTTAGGCATTCATAAAAGGTGCACAATATATCTATAATTAGATCGGTGGTTAGAGGGCTAAAAAATCCGAAAACGACAGTAGGGTTGATTAGTCATAAACTCCTGGCTACTGTCGGTCATAAAGAGTTTAGGCGATTCATTGTGCTTTCGAGATCGCGGACGGGCTCCAATATGCTCATCTCGTTTCTCAACTCACACCCTAACATTCACGCACAGGGGGAAATATTCTCCAAGTTGAGCGGAAGAAATCACAAAGATGTTCTTGCAAAGGCATTCGCCAGGCAGCCATTTTATGTGAAGGCTAAAGGATTCAAGATCTTCTATTATCACCCACAAGATGGTAAATCTAGCGGTATTTGGGAAGATCTTGCATCCTTAGATGATCTATACGTAATCCACCTGAAGAGGAGAATTGTCTTGCGCACTTTGATTTCGCGAAAGATTGCAGGTATTCAAGACGTCTGGGTCAGTAAATCTGCTGATCGGCC
>JADFNA010000283.1 GCA_022563625.1 Candidatus Zixiibacteriota bacterium | reverse complement strand
TCATTCGCCTGGGAAACCTGTTCAATTCAGAAATACTGGGAACACCAACCGATCTGCCCTGGGGGTTTGTGTTCGAGCGCGTGGACAATATCCCGCGCCATCCGGCACAGCTCTATGAAGCGCTGTGCTATCTGGCCGTCTTCTTCGTTCTCAGGCGCATACACAAACTCAAAGCGCCAGACATTCCGACCGGCCGCCTGATAGGGATTATGCTGGTCGGCATATTCGGCTCGCGCTTCCTGATCGAGTTTATTAAAGAAATCCAGGAGCCGTTCGAGGCCAGTCTGCCGCTGGACATGGGACAGCTTCTGAGCATCCCGATGATCCTGGCTGGACTCTGGCTCTGGCGGCGCTCACACAAACCGGGCGCGACAACTAGCTGACCTGACTCTCAAGCGCTTGCCCGTCATAAGATTACTTGCATGAATGCAGTCACGGAAGGCTTTTTCAAATCCTTTCCCGACAGAGAAAGCCCCGTTTGGACGGAGTTTCGGCTTGCCATCCGCGCAGATTATTCGCATATTCATCAGGTAGAAATCTGCGGCTTCGGCCAGGAGAACACACATCTTCAATTTGAACGCTGCTGGGGTCGGATTTCATCGGGTTGAGATTATAAGTAAAGCGCTCTGTGCGAATTCGGTCCCCTCACACAGCAGGTTCCTTCATTGGTACCTTCAGAGTGTGGCAGAGCGCAACCAGGTGGTGGATAAGCGCCCTAACGCTTGTTCACCACCGTTTTTTCGCCCGGTTGTGTTCTATTTGAATTGATGACACTAGCGCATGTCGTGGCTCAGTGGGCGGCAGACCTCCCGGTCTGCCCCATGTCAAGAGAACTTTTGTCTGGTTTCTCTCTCGCTGGCGCTCGTTCGGAACACTGATCTACATGGTTGCCAAACTTCCAACATGGCGGAACCGCAGGGGTTCCGCCCTACAATTTCTTGTTGAGCGTGATCTATCGCGGCAACAGTTTCAGAACTGATGCGGCTTTTGTGTACGTTGTCGACGAATCCAGTGACACTTCCCAGTAGCGCCCGTCCCGCCAGAGCGGGTTAAAATCAAAAAAATGTTCGCTCAATGGGTTCCCGGAATTCCCTGCAGGAAGGCAGACCAGCGCCTTGCCGGGTTCGGCCATATCAATCAACATTCGCCAGCTCGGCGCCGCCAGTGTGCGGTAGTCAGCGCTTTTAATATCACGATAGTATGATGCGTTAACCGTTCCTCCTGTGCCGCCCTGTCTCCACGGTCCCCGCTCCAGTCCGAGATAACCCGACAGCAGCGGCACAATCGACATCGCATGCGCCATGCGCAGCGAATGGATATCTCCCCAGGTTTTCCCGCCGATTGCGTCCACTGCTTTGCGCAGCGCTTTGCCGGCGGTCTCACCTCTTGTTTCTACGACGTTCTCAGTTGTAATATCATCGAACCAGAATGTGTCGCTCGAATGATAAATCTGGTCCACCCAGAGACGCTTGAGCCGGCCTGTTTGATCGCCCAGTTCGTCAGAGAATGTCAGCAGTTTTAATTGCAGGAGAAATTCCGCGATGAGCGCGGTCTCTCGCGAATCGGTCCCGGCCGAACCGTCCCAGTTTTCCAAAGCCCCGGCCCATTCGTTCTCACCGATCCCGCTCAACATCGGCGGCAGTTCGGCGGCCCAGCGCAGAAAATAGTTGTCACGCCGCTCAAGCTGCAAAGCGCGCATGTCATCAAGTGAAAATGTCGCTACCGCAGATAAGTATTCGGCAACGCGCAGAATCCTATCAGCGAAATACGCTCCGGATAAATCGTAAGCCAAATTTGGCTGGTCCTGTTTGTTATTACAATTCGCCAACCAGCCCTGCTCGGGGTTAAGCGCCCAGGGTGTTTCATCAAGCTTGTGATAACCACGCCAGCTTTGGTTTTCTTTCCAGCCGTCAAGCGCCAGATTCTCACTATTGTCCGGCCTGATCGGGATAGGTGAGCCAAGTTGAAAGCCGATATTCCCGGCGCTGTCGGCATAAATCCAGTTTGCATCAAGCGCCCCGAGTCCCGTAACTATTTTCCTGAACGAACTAAAGTCAGTGACTCTCATTAACGCAAGGGAATTCTCCAGCGCCCCGGCCAGATCCATTTCGGCCCCCGCCCATCGCAGAGAATAAGCAAGATTCGCCGAGTCACTGGTGAGCGTAATCGGTCCATTGCCGGTCAAACGGACCTGCTCGATAAGTGCGCTATCAAGACCTGCGATATAGATGGTTTCGGGGACAACTTCAAAATCGCGCCAGCCCTGCGGGCTTTGATACTGTAAACTATCGTCTGCGTTGATGCGCTCTTTGAAATAATCAGTCAAATCAATGCCGGCGGCAGTGAAAGTCCAGGCCGCAGTCCGGTTGTGACCCATTGCGATAAAAGGCAGTCCCGGCGCCGTGACGCCGAACGCGTCAAAACTGTCTTCGGCGCTGTGCATACCGACTGCATACCAGAATTGCGGCAGTCGTGTCACATCCAGATGCGGATCACCGGCCAGAAGCGCTTTGCCGTTAGATGATTTCTTTGGGGCCAGCGCCCAGCCGTTTGATGCGACGCTGAGCGCGAATCCCCAGCCGTCATTGGCCAAGAGTTTTTCAGAAACGGCCCTGCGAAAAGTTTCAGAGATATTTTCACTGGCGATATTGAGAGTTCGCGCGGTCTTCCCTGCGCCTTCCCCGATCTGGCGTGATAGGGTCCTGTCAGACGAAGAGGCTGCTCCAATAGTTGGCGCGATAGATTCCGCAGCGCCAAGAGAATGTTTCCGGGGAACGGTATAAGGCGCCCAGTCCGGATACGGCAACAGCAATGTGCGCGCTTTTTGTTCACCCAGTTGTTCTGCAACCTTGATGAAAAAATCATCCCTGTTTTGAATCGCATCCGAAAACCATGTCTGGAAACTAAACAGCGTCAGGCAATCATAGACAGTCCATTTTTCAAACTCCGTTTGCAGCAGCATGAACTCGAATGTTGGAGCGCTGCCGCTCTCTAGATAGGCGTTGATTCCCGAAGAGTATGCTTCCAACAACGCGCGTGTTGAATCCGAAAGATTGTCCAGAGCCGCGCGCGCCAGCCGGTTGTGCCCGACCGTGCGCTGCCTGATATCAATACCGAGCGTGGCTTCTCCCAGAATCTCAGAGAGCCGCCCCTGTGACACCCGCCTTGCCAGATCAAGCTGGAACATGCGGTCGGCTGCGTGTTGATAGCCCAGGCCAAAATACGCATCATGAAATGTCTCGGCCCATATCTGCGGAATCCCCAGCGAGTCAAAGGTGATCTCAATTGGCCTCCGGGGACCGTCAAGCGTAATCGTACCTTCGGTGATAGGAAGTGAATCCTGCAGTGATAGATGAACATATAGCGCCGCTCCAGCAAAGACGGACACAAAAAGCGTTAGGAGTACCAGCAGGATTTTCTTCGCCTTAGCTTTCACAGCAAATTTCAGTCTGTTGCGTGTTGTTTAGACATAACCGGCCGGGATAGCAACACGCCGAGCGCTCCGTCAAGTTCAGGGAATTGAAACTCATATCCGGAATCGATAAGCACTCGCGGCGCTACGCGCTGGCTTGACAGGAGCATCTCGGTGGCCTGATCGCGCAACAGCGCGC
>JADFNA010000282.1 GCA_022563625.1 Candidatus Zixiibacteriota bacterium | reverse complement strand
AAAGCGCTTGAGCGCCTCAAATCATATCAGCAAAGCGTAAACTAACTGCAAGCGGCGCAATCAGCGCTAACAGATAGCGTCTGCGAAAACTTCGTCACCATGCAAGTGGGTTTTCCCGCCAGAAATAGTACAGGGTCAGCAGGGAGAGTATCAGGGTAGCAGCTATTCGATACAGCGCTCCGCTTCGACTGCCTTGATCTGCGTCCTCAATTTCGGACGAAGATTTCACAGCGGAGTGTTGTCTAAATACAGTGGCATAAGAAATTAATGACCAGAGCCAGAGCGCCAGTGTGACATAAGTGAAAAGCGTTATTCCGGATTCAAAACGTATGACAAAACTGGCCAACAAAATGGCCAGGGAAGCGAAGTAATACTTACCGGGCAGGCTCGAACGCACGACAATACTTCTGCGCCTTGCGATCAAAATCCCCGCCGCGAGTATGAGCAGATCACGGCCGATGATTACACCGGCAAGCCAGAGAGGAAATGAACGAAACTGAATCAGCCCGATAATGACCAACGCCGCGAAAATTTTATCTGCGATAGGGTCCAGCGCTTCGCCCACCGCGCTGGGACTGGCGCCTGAGGCAAGACTGATTCTGGCGACATATCCGTCGAGGAAATCTGTCACGCCCGCAACGATCAGCAGCGCCACGGCCCAGATTGATCCTTGCGCTTCTGTGGCCCCCAATAGAAAATAGACAGCAATTCCCAGCGGTACACGGGAAAGCGAGAGCAAATTGGCTGGTTGAAAAAACTCGTCGAGTATGATTTTCGTCATGTGTTTGAGTCTCAAGACATTAAGCCGACACACGGCCCCGGACTAAGAGTCCGATGGGGAAGTGGGACACGTATAGAACTGCTTTGCTATGCTCCTCAAGAGAGAACCATAGAGCCGTTACCGTAAGCCTTTAGTCGGTTTAGCTCAGCATCCCATTTCAGCCGGGCCGCAGATCGGGGCCGCGCCTCCGGCGAAAATTCTGGCGATCAGGTACGTGATATCCGCTATGTTCACGGAGCCACTGCCGTCTGCATCTGCCTCTCTACAGCAGGGTGTAGCCGCGCCGCCGGCAAAAATTCGGGCGATTAGAAAAGTTACATCGGCGATATTAACTGATTCATCACCATTGGCGTCGCCTGCGACGCACGGCTCACACACGGAATCACTGACCATGAAGCTTCTTTCAACAAGAAAATCTTCTGTGGGGCCCCAACAGGTCGGGTCGTTATGCTCAAGCACACTGACTATGTAAGCCCCTTGGGGCAAAAACCCAAGCGTGTCGACGTAAGTGTACTGACTGGGTTGCGAAAAGCAACCCCATGGGCAATCACCATTGGAATGCAGGACGGTATAGAATAATGTGTCATTTAATATACTGTCCTGAACACTATCCAATCTCCAACACAAATTGGGCCCATACCCTATAATTGTTATCACAACGGTGTCAGAGGCATCCGGGGCGACTGGATCCACAGAAACGCTTGGAAAATACGCGGATACACTCTCTGAACAACAAACACACAACACAAGAGCCCTCAGGATTCCCGAAAAAGTTTTGTGTGACAAGATATCTCCTTATTCTGCGGTCCATACCAGTGAGGTAGATGAAGGTTTTAGAAATGTACCCCGGTCGATCCTCGATGTCAAGAGGATTATACTTGGGCGAGTTGCCCGAGTTGCCTAACAATAAATGTTACCGAAACCCTGAAATGGTAGGTGGGAAGCTCTACTGGGGTACGGAGAGAAGCGCCAGCGGGAAGGCGGCTAAGGGCCAAAACTGGATAATCGGGATTGAAACTGATTTCAGCAACTTTCATACAGCTTACAAACAGCTTTTACACAGCACAGGGCGGACCCCTCTCGTGACTTATCGCATCACTGACATCCGCTCAAACATATATCTCATTGAACTGCATGGTATTGCGTCAGAATATGGGATGCGGTGCAAATGACGGTCAATGGAACACCGGGCGCTGAAATATTGTATTATGCTTGGCCGGAGTGGATTCCTTCCTCCGGCCGATACGTAGAAAGAAAACGGAACAGGCAGGTTTCTTGGATCTATCGGGGACACCTGCTACCCACGAAAACGATATGAGCAATCCTCTATGACTCTGTTGAACATCATGTCTCCGCTAAAAGGTAATTTCAGACTGCGCAGTATTCTAGGCGGCCTGTGCATACTCATAGTGAGCGCCAGCGCATATTCGTCACAGTCGGGCAGCGATTGGAATAGTAACAGTGAAGCGCGCACGCGTCTTCTGACACCGTTTGGCCTGGAAGCAGACGGCCGCACACTGTGGATCGGATTGGAGATACAGCTTGAAGATGGCTGGCATTCGTATTGGAAAAATCCCGGTGACGCCGGACTGCCGCCGGAATTCACTATCAGCGATTCTGGTATCATCGAAGCGCTCGAAATAAACTTTACGCCGCCAAAGTTCTATCCGTTTGGCGGAGGGCTGGACGCCAACGGCTACGCCGATGAAGTTGTATATCCTATTAAGTTGACACTCTCCGAGAGCGCCGCCAGCCAGACAGAGGTGGACCTGGAGCTTGGCATGTTCTATCTGGTCTGCAAACATCTGTGTATTCCGCATGACGAAGAGTTCAAGCTGCTCGTCTCGCTTACAAATTCCTCCAGCGCCGAAAACTCTGGGGGTAATACTGCGCGCAAACTCAAGGCCGCCCTGGGTCTGCTTCCCAAAGTCCCGGCGGATGTCCCCGGCTACAGCGTATCTGAACGATTGACACGTGACGGCGATGATTACCTGCTGTCAATCAAGGTCAATCTCGCCGAACAGTCCCAGGAGTTCCCCGAAATTTTCTTTCACGCCACTCCTGATTTCAAACTCGGCCAGTCATCGTTTCAGGTCGGAGAGTCACGCACAGAAATCATCATTCAAGTACCGATAAGAACAAAAGTTGCCGGCAAGAAAATCACGAAGGCTGACTTCGGCTACTTATTGACAAAGATAAAGAGCGGCGAAAAATATATCTCCATCGAAAAAGAGGTACACCTGGCAGTTTCTGACGGTGTACCGTTTGGGGACCCGGTTAGAGTCGGCGCGACCGCCTCAGTTTCAAACTCCGGGGATGCGATGCCACTCTGGAAGGTCATTCTGTTTGCGCTGTTGGGCGGCCTGATATTGAATATCATGCCCTGTGTACTGCCGGTACTGTCTATTAAGCTGATGGGTGTCGTTCAACATAGCGGCGAATCACACGGGAAAATAGCACGCGGGATGCTGGCTTCATCAGCCGGGATCACCACTTCGTTTTTGGCGCTGGCCTTGGCGGCCGTGATTGCCAAAAGCGCCGGGGCCGCGGTCGGATGGGGGGTGCAGTTTCAGGAACCGATATTTGTCACGTTCCTGGCTGTAATTGTTTTTCTTTTCGGACTGAATTTGTGGGGTGTATTTGAAGTGACCCTGCCTTCCTCAGTTTCATCCGGCGCCGCCCGGTCCGCCTCAGGGCGGGGACACTTTGTGCAGGGCATGTTCGCCACGCTTTTGGCCACGCCGTGTTCGGCGCCGTTTCTCGGTACTGCTGTCAGTTTTGCGCTTTCCAGTCCCGGCTGGATTATCTACTTGGTCTTCGCCTCAATGGGTATCGA
>JADFNA010000281.1 GCA_022563625.1 Candidatus Zixiibacteriota bacterium | reverse complement strand
GTCAGCCAGATGGGTCACAGAGCTGTTGAGCTTGTCCTACTTTAGCTATTACCTCATGTTCCCGGCCACACTTATTCCCCTGCTAGCTGTCAGAAGAAACAAATTGATACAGGAGATACTCACCGCCAGTTTAATTACGTTTGCTGTGAGCTTCAATTTGTTCTGGTTTTTCCCGCTGGAAGGGCCGCGCTGGCATTTCTCCGATGTGTACATTCATGATATCACCGGGGCAGTTTTCCGTCCGCTGGTGGATTTTGTAATAACCAAAGGCGCCGTACACGGCGGCTGCATGCCTTCGACACACACGGGAGTCGCGCTGGTAGTGTTAGTCTATCTGTTCCGCGAATACCGCACCTGGTTCTGGGCCGGGCTGCCGCTGGTAGTCGGAATTGGTGCCGGCGCTGTCTATGGACGCTTTCATTATATCACTGACATCATCGTCGGCGCGGCCATCGCCGCGCTATGCGTCTGGTTCACCATCCGCTGCTACCCCCGCTGGACCGCCCGATCAGAGTAACCTGCATCGGCGAATACAAAAGCGGCGCGCTGAAATTGATAGGCGCACCGCATTGATATTCGTTGAATCTGATCTGAATTACACTATGTTCTAAATTACAAAGCGCTATAAATTACAAAGTGTTCTGAATTGCAATATCTTTTGAATTACATCAGTGAATTCGCGCCATCGACAACAATTGACTGTCCGGAAATCCAGCGGGCGTCCTCTGAAACCAGAAATGAAATGACATCGGCCAGGTCTTCCGGCGTCCCCAGCCTGCCCCACGGTGAGCGCGCCAGCACTTCTTCCTTGATTTCCTCATAGGTGGGAAACATCTTGAGCGCATCAGTGTCAATAAACCCGCCGCACACAACATTGGCCGTAATTTTCTTGCTGGCGAGTTCCACGGCGAAGTACTTCACCAGGTTTTCAATTGCCGCTTTGGCCACGCCGATTGATGAATAGCCGGGAATATAGCGAAACGAACCCAACGATGACAGCCCGATAATCCGCCCCCCCTCAGGCATCATCGGCACAGCGCATTGGACGCCGCGCAGGAACGCATAGGCGTTCGTATCTAACGACATATCCCAGTTACGCCGCGTCACTTCCATTACGTCGGCAAACATTCCCATCGCGGCGTTTGAGATGAAAATATCGAGCTTGCCGAATTTTTTCTTAATGTCATCGAAGAGATCAGGTATCTTATCGGACTTGGCCAGGTTGCAGCGCAGCGCATAGCTGTCCTTCGAACCGAGTTCACGCAGTTCCTCAACTGCGCCGTCGGCAGTGTCCCGGCTTTTGAAATAATTTAGAACAACAGTCGCGCCGCGTGTGGCCAGAAGCCGCGCTGTCGCCAGACCGATTCCTTTGGTGCCGCCGGTCACCAGCGCGACTTTCCCTCCCAGATCATTCGCCATTGGCATAAATCTTTTTCTCCATGTTAGCTGACTCCGATATTTTTATTCTTTTACACATGACCGCCGCCTTCATCAGATTCAATATCCTCGGCAATCTCAGACAGGCTGACCGGCGTAAATAGTGTATCAAACAACGCCGCGTAAGCTGCGGTTAATGCGGCGGCGAATTCGGTGTGTGTAACACGCCTGCCGGTCAACTCCTGCAGTGAGGTCATAACCTGCGATTCAAGGCCGCAGGGGTTGATGCGGGAAAACTCCGCCAGGTCGGTGGTCAGATTGACAGCAACGCCGTGAAATGAAACCCACTTCTGCGCGGCAATGCCAATCGAAGCTATCTTGCGACCGCCATGCCTGGTGTCGACCCATACGCCCGTGAAATCTGTGACACGTTTGGCGGCGATCTCATACGCACCCAGCGCGTCAATAATTCCCTGCTCCAGGTTGCGGATAAATTTGTGCAAATCGCGTCCGCGCCGGTTAAGATCAAAAATCGGATAACACACAAGCTGTCCCGGCCCATGATAGGTCACATCGCCGCCGCGCTCTATCTCAAAACGCGGAATTGACTCGTCAACTTCGCGCAGGTTCTCGGCCCGCGTTTGTTTTCCCAGTGTCAGGCAGGGCGGATGTTCGACATAAATCAACAGATCGCGAATCAGTCCCCGGCGGCGCAGGCCGATTAGTGAGCGCTGCCACTGAAGCGCTTTTTCGTAATCCCGGCGGCCAAGATCAATCGTCCAGCCGAGACCGGGCGCCGCTGAGTGTGAAAGATCAGACATACCGGCGGAAGTTATTCGGGCCTCTCCGGCAGCTACCGGTGTTGCAGTGGCGCTCATCAGGCGGCGGCTCTCAGTCCCAAATCAGGCATAAACCAGCATATGCGCCGGCTCTTCCAAAAGGCCGATGACGCGATGCAGAAACTGCACCGCAATATGCCCGTCAACCAGGCGGTGATCAAAACTCAGGCCAAATGTCATGATCCGGCGAATCGTGATCGCGTCGTCAATCACCCAGGGCATCTTGCGGATATTATGCACGCCCAAAATACAGACCTGCGGCTGGCTGATAATCGGAGTCGAGGCCGTCGCGCCAAACATTCCGGCATTTGTCAGGGTAAAAGTGCCGTCCATCAAATCCTGCGGGTTAAGCTTGTTGTTGTTTGCATTTGCCGAAAGCGTTGCAATCTCGCTGGCCAGTTGGACAATTGACTTCTGGTCTGCGTTATGCACCACCGGTACGATCAGGCCAACATCACGCCCGACAGCTATGCCGATATTGTAGTAATTCTTGTAAATTACTTCGGTTTCAGTGATCGAAGCGTTGATTATCGGGAAATCTTTGAGACCAACACATACGGCCTTAATGATGAACGGCATAAAAGTGACATTGACACCAAAGCGCTTCTTGAGTTCAGCCTTGTTCTTTTCGCGAAAAGTTACCAGATCAGTGAAATCGCAATCCTCAAATGTCGTCACATGCGGAGAAGTATGCACCGAGCGCACCATATGTTCAGCTATCGCTTTTCGCGAACCGGAGAGCGGTTCACGGCGTTCCCGTTCACCCGGCGCCAACGGCGTGAATTGCGCGGTCGGAATTGCCGCTGTCGGGGCGGTCGGCGCCACTGACGTAACTGAGGCTACTTTTGAGCGGCCGGAAACAAACTCCAGCACATCATCTTTGGTCAGCCGGCCTTTGGGTCCGGTTGGTATCAGCTCCCCTGCGTCAACGCCATATTCGCGGACCAGCTTGCGCACGGCCGGGGCCATTTTCCCCGCGCCTCTGGCGCCTGTCGCTCCGTCAGCTCCGTCCTTGCCATCGGCGCCAGCAGCACCTCTACGTCCTCGAGCGCCATCAGCGCCAGCAGGACCGGCGGGTCCCATCGCCGCCCCGGCGCCGCTACCGGGTACGATGGTTGGCTCAGGAGTCGCCACTATGGCACCGGTGGTCAGGCTAAGCTCATCTCCGCCACCCTGTATCCACGCGGCGGTTTCGGTAGCTTCCATTCCGTTAACCCAGAAGTGGACCATCATGCCAGAAAAGGACTGATCGCCTTGGTCCACAATTAAGACGAAGCTGCCGTCGACCACCATGGCGGACGCCACCTCGACGTCGTTGACCAAGGCTGTAACCATAGTCCCGTCTGCGGGCATGGCGCCGTTGATCATTGACCCCACGAATACGTGAGGAGGTGGTCTTCGTGCTGATAC
>JADFNA010000280.1 GCA_022563625.1 Candidatus Zixiibacteriota bacterium | reverse complement strand
ATCCAGATGAAGAACGTCTTGCTGGTGCAGGAGGGCGCCGCCAAGCAAGTCGAGCTCTAGGCTAGGCATCATGTGGCGCATTGCCCCACTCGGCCTGCGAGATCGCTTCATTCTGAGCTCCACGGCGCTCATCACTCTCCTGATGGGCGTGGTCATCTTCTTTGTCGAAGACGACTTTCGCCGGATTCTCGGCGTGACCGCAGGGCTCTTCTGCCTCTTGCTCGCGGTCTGGTACGCAACCCATCCCTTCGTCAAGAACGAGCGCCGTAATCCGGCGCTCCGCGGAGAGGTCGTCAAGTTTGTCGATCTTCAACCCGCTAAATATAACCAGCGATGACTCACGCGCGCCGCGCACATGTTCAGTCAATTCGGAGCTGACATAGAAACCGTAAGCAACTTTGTCCATGACCAGTGGCAGGACCGCCGAAGAAAAATCAAAGTTCGAGGCCGCCAGCGCTTCGTTTATTAGTGTCTGAGACACATGCTCATACAATTCCGAGCCGAGCGCATACAGTTTGTCACAGGCTGAATTAAACTCCGACGGCGGCAGTTTCCACATCAGGCGCTCCACCGCATACTTGCGTGTGTTCTCCAACATTACCGGTTGGCCCGCTGGTAATTTTCTGATCAGCGCGCAAAAGCCAGTGTCTAGTTTCCCGCTGGTCTCGTCAATCCAATCAGTGACAAATGTTAAGTCCAGGCCCAACATGTTTTCAAAATGTTTGGCGACAGGCGCCAGGGAGTTTTCCGGGGCGCGGCCCAAATGCCCCATGAGCATAGGTATCCAGCCTTGATCAAGCGCATAGCGGATGCTCGGCAGAATAGCCTGCAGCCGCGAATCATCAGCCACCTGGCCGTTCGCAAGCGGCACATCCAGGTCACAGCGCATTAGAACACGTGCCCCGCGCGGGAGTGTGAGTTGATCGATACGCGGCACAGGTTCAAGAATCGCCTTGAGCGAAAGGTCATTCAGACCGGCGTCCTGCTCATACATGCGCCTCAGGGAACCGGCAAAATCTTGCAGAGAAGTCAGGTTATCAGCCTTTCGGTCATATCTATTCCCGTGAGTGGAGGGACCCGCTATGCCCGCATTGACTATCTTTGCATTGACAATATCCGCATCGCAGGCTATTTGACAAGATTGACTGCGGGATGTTTTCTGTCAAGGGGGACACGGTTAAGCTTACGGGGATCAGATGGCGAAAAACCTTTACACGATTTTTCTCAACGGAAACTATGAATCAAGCGGCGACGAATACTATCGGCGTCTGATTGAGCGCTCGACCTCAATCGCCGTTGACGGCGGCGCGGGGTTGTTTGAGCGCTTGCATCTGGTCCCGAATATTCTGCTGGGGGATTTTGACTCCGGCCCTGAAGCTCCGGATAAGTTCTCAGGCAAAAGCGAGATAATCAACTATCCGGCTGAAAAGGACCGGTCCGACGGAGAGATCGCCATTACGCTGGCCGCCGAACGCGGCGCCGATGAGATATTGGTGTGCGGGTATGTCGGCGGCTCAGAGACTGACCATCAACTTGGCAATCTTCTGCTTTTGGCCGGCGCGGCGAATCTGGCGGGACCCGGTGGGACCCCCATCAAGGCCACTGCCGTCCGTCCCGGCGAGCGGATTTGGTACATCCAGGACAACACGCTCGAATTGGTCGGTAGCGCCGGGGACATGATCAGCGTTTTGCCGCTGGATCCGCAGATCACGCTGACCTTGACCGGGCTGAAATATGACGCTAACCTGCTGATTGTCCCGCGCGGCTCAACCCGTTCTCTCAGAAACACACTGACCGGCCGCGGGGCGCGCATCACCGTCCTTGGCGCCGCGCTGGTGTTCCACCGCCGTCCCGCTAGTGATGGGGCCTGAACAGAAATGCTTCTCAGCCGATATCATAGCCACGTGACGCACCCACTGTCACGCGGTTGACAGAGGATTGGAAATTCATATTTTCACTGCCGTCCGGCGAGCGTGGGCAAAGCCGCCCCCTCGCCGGAGCCTGTCATAACTCTGGGGAATCGTCCAACGGCAAGACCCATGATTCTGGTTCATGTTATCTAGGTTCGAATCCTAGTTCCCCAGCCATTCGTCAGATTTGATCCCTTCGGCAAACAGGTCGAAGGGTTTTCTGTATGTGACACAAAGAGTTCGACCGTCCAAAGTACAGTTCGATAGTAGTGTTTTGATCAGATTGCGTTTTTGATCTGGTTTTGCTCTAAGGTACAGTGATTCAGCATGATGTGAGAGTTCTATAGTCTTCGCCGCGCGATCATATTCCGCTGGGATCACGGCCGATAAATTTGCCAGACGAAACTTTACAGCATTTAGCTTCGCCTGAAGCTCCTGCTGCATTTCTCCCAGCATATTGTCACTAATATGGCCGTCCAAGTTTTTCTGAATTATTCTCTTCATGTCATTAATAATCTTGTCACGCGAGAGTTCTAATTGCATTCTGTCGGACTGTATGCTTGAACCCAAATCACGCAATTCGGACTTGAGGCAAGTATTGAGATAGTTGTAAAATTCATTTGGAATCGTGACAGAGCTCATCACCTCGGCGAACTGTTCATCAATAACAGATTCCGGCACGTACTCAACTTTGTGGAAGCCACCATATCCCGTACAGTGATAGTACGTGTATTTGCACTTTTTGACTTCAGCCGTAATAGTCTTCCCGCATGATTGACAGGTCATGAGTCTGCTAAATGGAAAGAAACGTGAGGCGGTTTTACCATTAGATCTTTGAGCAAAAGCGCATTGGACTCGCTCGTAAAGTGTTTGAGTCACAATAAACGGATGGTCGCCTTGGTACACAGTCCCATTCCATTTGAATCTGCCGGTGTAAAACACTTCTTTCAGCAGTCTATCGATTCCGGATCGAGCCAGAGGGCGGCCTGACTCTCGATAGGCCAAACCTGTTTCTCTTGCCGTTTGATGAACCTCGCTGAGTGACTTGTCGCCATCGGCATACAACTCAAAAAGCTGAGATATCAGCGGAGCTCTCTCCGGATCGAGTTCTATGCCCTTGGTATGGGCGTTTCTCCGATATCCGAGCGGAACTCTTCCACCGGGGTACATACCTTGCCGGGCTTTCTGCCTCTGTCCTTTCTTTACTTCGTCAGACAGATTATTGAGGAAAAAGTGCGCCTGGGCGGTTTGTATGTCATTGATAAACTTGTCACTAGATTTCGCGTCCTTGCCCAGAATTCGGTTGTCTTTGACGAAGTGGATGTTTATTTCCAGGTCATCTATAAGAACAAGATCCTTGAAATTTCGATATAGACGATCAGTTTTTTCGACCAGGATTTCTGTGACTGCGCGGTCACTCTGCAAATGCTTTATCATTTGGCCAAAAGCGGTTCGCCCAGCTTTACCTGCTGATTCCGTCTCTAGGTATTCCTTGACCACATCCAGATCGCCTTTACCAGCGTAGTCGCGGAGTATCCGTAATTGCGCCGGGATGGAGAACCCGCACCGCTCCTGGTCCTTGGTTGAGATGTAGCGCTCCCCGTTAGTCAAGCTACTTCTAAGAGAGTATCTCCGTTCATCTTCCAGCTTTTTTCGACTTCGTTCGGTGTTCTGTAACCGTGCGCTGAGTGTAAATAGTTCTCATTGTATTCGGCA
>JADFNA010000279.1 GCA_022563625.1 Candidatus Zixiibacteriota bacterium | reverse complement strand
CTCGAGAAAAATATCAAGCGCCAGGCAGATACAGTCTTCGTAACATATTTCCACCCGGACGAACTGGTTGAGAACAAACACCGGCTTTACTCGCTCGAAAACATGGCCGCTAATATTTCGGATCTGCTGCGTGTCGCAGATAAAATGCAGGCGGCTCCGGTATTTACCAGGGCGCACGACCTGCTTGGCATTATTGAAAAGATCACACGGCTCCGTCAGGAAACATTATCAGAATCCGCTTGATTGACACGTTTCTTCTCCGGCAGCTTTATTTTGAGCGCCACCAGAGCGGCGATAATTTCGACGCTGATGTTCCACAAACGCCCTGCGACAGCCACACCTGCCGCCAAAGGGCCGATAAAAGGCCCGAGCGAATAGGTCAGCGCGAGTTCACGCACGCCGATTCCTCCCGGTGCGAAAAACGCGAAATAACCAATCTGGTAACTGAGTATGAAAGACATAATTCCAACATGGATCGGAATTTCGGCGCCGGCGTTTATCGCTTGCAGAAACGTCCAAAACGACAGCCCGTATAACATCCAGCACGCGGCATAGCCAAGAAACACCCGGAACGAAGTCTTGCGGTCAATATCGAAATCTAGTGTCTCGCGGCGCAGGACTCTCAGGCCAATGTTGACGACGCGTGAAACAACCTGCGGGTAAATTATTAGCGTCAGGCTCACCAGCGCCACCAGAGACAGCCCGGCAAGCGCCACCGAACGCGGCACGAGTCTGGTTGCAATATCAATCAATTCCGGATAGAACGCGGCGATACAAGCGCAGACAGCAAATGAGGATGAGATTGCGTAAACCAACGCCACGGCCCATGACGTGACCGAGGCCCGTTCATCGATATTGACCTGCTTGGCAATATACGCCATGCCGAATACCGGCCAGATCTTACCCGGAAGATAGCGGCCGAGATTCGCCAGGTAGCCGATTTTAAATGCGTACCTGAACTTTACTTCGAATCCATACGCGCCTATCAACCAGCTCCAGACCTTGGAGAATGCTGCAAAAGTCAGCAAATGCAACCCAATCGAAAGAGCCAGCATCCCCGGATGCAGCTTCCATTCAAACTGAACGACCTCTTCCCAGTTCTGGCTGATTTGAATCCACAAGAAATAGGCCACAGCGGCCGTCAGGGACAGTTTGATCAGGTTCGAGATGGCCTTTTTGTTCATAACTGATAATTCAGCTTGCCTACCGCCGTGTAGTATACGCTTGAGTCCGCCATCAATCCAGTCCTGCCCGATCAATTCGACCTTGGGAAGCCTGATCGAGACCAAATCCGCATACCCCAAATACCGCTTGACGGATGTCACCGAGACGGTATACTTAAGGTGACATAGTGGCCAAGGCGCCATAGTGGCCAAGGACCATCGTGGCCAAGCGGCTCGAGGCAAAAGTACGAGTAATTGAACCATTAAGTGAACCAATAAAAGTATGAGATATTGAACCAGTTGGAGTACTAAAGAAACCAGTTTTATCCTCACAGATGTGGACTAAATCGGTCGGGATTCTTGAGAATGATTCCGTAAAAATGATTCCGGTCAGCGTACAGGATGCGCCTAAAGTGAGGGGAACAGATCATGATCTATAAGAATACATACAAGATTTTTGCGGCTCCGCGCCTGTTTATTGCGGCTCTGGTATTTTCTATTGTGGCCGCCGGCATGTTCGAGGCGCTCTCCGATGAGCGTGATGGACTGGAATATGAGGGAGCGATGGGTACCGACTGCGACCAACAGCCGCTGAACAACTCATTCGGACCATTGAACGGTCGCACCGGGGCCCCCGGCGAGTTGACCTGTAACACGATATTCTGCCACAACTCATTTTTGCTAAACTCCGGCGACGGCGCTTTTTCTCTGACAGTTCCGGACGAGTTTTTCCCCACCGACACGGTGGATATCATCGTTAACATCTCCGACCCACTCCAGATGCGCTGGGGCTTTGAGCTGACGGTACTTGACAGCGACACAAATCCGGTGGGGGAACTGGTTGTCGCAAATGCCGTGCGCACTCAAGAGTCAACGGACCTTTTAACCGGCCGCCAGTATCTCAAACATACCTCGGCCGGCACCAATCTCGGTGTCATGAATGTCGGCCCGGGCTGGGTGGTGCGCTGGGTTTCGCCTTTTGCTGATGTCGGCCAGGTGTTTTTCTATGCCGCCGGTAACGCGGCCAATGGCAACGCGTTCAATACCGGCGACTATATTTACACGACGTCGGATTCAATTCAGATTATCACCGAGGGAGTGCGAATTCAGGCCGACAGCACGTTTGGCAGTGATTCTCTGAATGTCAACTTCTCGCCGTTAACGCTACAGATGGCCTCAACCTGGGACTGGGATTTCGGCGATGGCAATGTCTCGGTCCTCGAAAACCCAATCCACACTTACCAGGCGCCCGGCTTATTCACTGTTGCGCTGGATGTGCAGACAAATATCGGGCCGTTTAACTGGCAAGTTGCAAATCTGATAGGAATTGAGGCTGACAGCCTGATACCGCTCGACACGATCGCTGCCGCCGGCGGACAAACGGTTGTCAATATCTATGCGCAAAACTATCTGCCGCTGACCCGCATCACACTGCCCATAACATGGGTGACCGGGCCGCTGGATCTGGCGCTGGTGAGCGCCTCGGTGGCGGGTCTGCGCTCGGAGGGGATGGCTGTCTCGCTGGTAAGCATTAACCCGTTTGCCAAGACTGCCGTATATCTGCTCGTCGCTGCTGATTCGGGAATTGCTCCCGGCTCGGGACCGATTGTGTCATTGACAATAAATGTCGGGGTTGCACCGGAAGGGACCCAAGGCCAGGTGACCGTGGCCCCCAACAGCGGCTTTTTCCCGCAGTTTTTCTCACCGTATGGAGACTACACGCCGGACGTGTTCTCCGGAATAGTCTCCGTGGCGCCTGTGCCGCCGTGCTGTGACACGCCCGGCGACGCAAACAACAGCGGGGCGGTGAATATTGCTGATGTAACATTTCTTATCGCGCGAATTTTTGCCGGCGGCCCTGCGCCGCCATGTCTACAGGAAGGCGACGCTAACGGCAGCGGCTCAGTCAATATTGCCGATGTCACGTTTCTCATCGCGCGCATCTTCGCCGGCGGCCCGCCTCCCGTCTGCGGCCCGTAGAAAAGTGCTTCTAAAATTTCTGTAAGTTAAAAATGCTTATGCGCGAAAAGCGCATGGGCGTTCTGAATTATCTTACTGCATTTTCCGTAGGTCAAAATCCCCAGTAGGTCAGAATCCCCAAAAGAGAGCGTCAGCTTCGTGCGGGTTCTGACATTACATTCTACACGGTCCCTTAGCAGCCAAAAGTCGACGGCCCGCACACCGGAAACGGCCCGGCGCTGAACAGCCAGGAAATGATGTATGTCACATCGGCGATATTGATTTTGCCATCCCCATTGGCGCTTCCCTCAGCGCAGCAGGCCGGAGAGGCGCCGCCGGTAAACAGCCATGAAATGAGGAAGACTACGTCTGCGATATTTGTTTTGGTGTCATTGTTCGCGTCACCGGGGTTAATACAGCAATCCTGGAGTGTGAACCAGAAAGGACGCTGAAAGTCTCCGACGAGCCAGACTTCAGGAGGTCCAGCCGGTTGTATCCGCGAAC
>JADFNA010000278.1 GCA_022563625.1 Candidatus Zixiibacteriota bacterium | reverse complement strand
CGCTGGTGGAATTGGATTTGTCCGAAGCGGAGTTGAAGGAAATTCGCGGATATACGTTCCTGAGCCTCAAACCGCTTTTGATTGTTATCAATATAGACGAGGACCGGCTCTCTGCGCTGGCTGAGATTGAACAACAATACGCTGATCTGAATATCCCCGGCCGCTGTGAGTCGGTTGTTATCTGCGGCAAGATCGAAACCGAACTGGCACAAATGCCGCCGGACGAACGGCGTGAGTTTCTTGACGATCTGGGAATCGGCCAGCCGGCTGTCGATCTGGTTATACAGCGGGCTTTCAAACTGCTCGGATTAATTCCGTTTTTTACGGCAGGCGAGATGGAATCCAAAGCCTGGACCATCAACGAGGGAACAATCGCCCGGCGCGCCGCAGGGTTTATTCACTCAGACATTGAGCGGGGCTTTATCCGGGCGGAGGTAATAGCCTATGAGGACTACGTCGCCTGCCAGACCCCGGCTGAGGCCAGAAAGCAGGGCAAAATGCGTCTGGAGGGCAAGGAATACGTTGTAGCAGATGGTGATGTGATCAACTTTCGCTTCAACGTGTGACACGGCCGGAAGGGTCTGTTGATAAAGTCCCGATGAGACGTAGGTCGGCGTTCCGAACGAGCGCAAGCGAGAGAGAAACCCGACAATCCCCCTGGCCGAAAATCTGGCCGAGTGTTTGATTGAGTTTTGCCTCGCTCTGGCCGATATTTCCAGCAGGGACTGGCCCCACAGGTCAAGCGAGTCCAGAGCGGCCTTGATGGACAATTCATTGGACTCATCTCTCGTTGCCTTATCATACCGTCTGAAAATACATGACAACTACAAAAGATAAGATGAGCAAACCGATCAAACCAGAAGATCTGGTGGCGCCAGACACTCCGGTCGCACCGGTCGCACCGGTCGCACCGGGCGCAACAGGCGCACCGGGCGCAACAGGCGCACCGGGCGCAACAGGCGCGGCGGGCGCAACAGGCGCGTCGAGCGCAGGGCCAACTGTCAGCGGGGCTGAACTTTCCGACTCAGCAATACCTATATTGCCGATCAAGGGAGTCATCGTCTATCCGTATCTGGTGGCGCCACTGGTGGTAACCGATCAACGGCAGTCACGCCTGATTGATGATGCTTTGATGAAAGGCAGCCGGATCGGAATGTTTCTGCAGCTTGATCCCGAAGAAACAAATGTCGGACCTGATGGGCTGCACAAGGTTGGCTGCAGCGGAAATATTCTCAAAATGCTGCGCTTTCCCGACGGGACGGTGCGTTTCCTGGTGCAGGGCCTTTCGCGTATCCGCGTCAATAAGTTTGTCGATCTGGAACCGTACCTGACCGGAGAGCTCGAGGAAATTCCCGAACCTGAAGACAATTCGGTTGAAACCGAAGCCTATCAGCGCAACATGCTCGAACGAGTCAAGGTTTTGGTCGAGCTGGCGCCGTATCTGAATGAGGAACTGTATATCTCCGCCATCAATCAAGAAACATCTTCCAAACTTGCCGATTTGGTTGGCTCAAACCTGAATGTGTCCATTGATGAGAAGCAGCGCCTGTTGGAACTCATTTATCCCGCGCGGCGTATGGAACATCTGCTGACATTGATCAACAAAGAAATTGAAGTGCTCGAACTTTCCCGCAAAATACAAACACAGGCATCAGAGGAACTCGGCAAAACACAGCGCGATTATATCCTGCGCGAACAGATCAAAGCGATTCGCAAAGAGCTGGGTGATCTTGATGACCGCGAAGAAATTGACGAACTGGAAAAGAAAATTGAGGCCAGCGGCATGCCAGAGGTGGCGCTGGCTGTCGCCAGGAAAGAACTGGAGCGCTTTGCCCGGATGAACCCGTCGTCGGCGGAATACACTGTCTCGCACACATATCTGGACTGGCTGATTGAACTGCCCTGGAACATTTCCAGTACCGACTCGCTGGATTTGCGCAAGGCCAAAAGAGCGCTCGATAAAGACCATCATGGTTTGAAAAAGGTAAAGGAGCGCATACTGGAGTTTCTGGCGGTGCGCAAACTCAAGCCCGACCAAAAAGGGCCAATCCTCTGTCTGGTTGGCCCGTCGGGTGTCGGTAAGACCTCGCTGGGCCGTTCGGTGGCGCGTTCTATGGGACGTAAGTTTGCCCGGCTGTCACTCGGCGGCATGCGAGACGAAGCCGAAATCCGCGGACATCGCCGCACCTATATCGGGTCAATGCCGGGCCGCATCATACAGGAAATCAAACGCACCGGGACAAACAACCCGGTGATCATGCTTGATGAAATCGACAAGGTCGGCGCTGACTTTCGCGGTGATCCGTCTTCGGCGCTCCTGGAAGTTCTCGATCCGGAACAGAACTTCACTTTCAGCGACCATTATCTTGATGTGCCGTTTGATTTGTCAAAGGTGATGTTTATCACGACAGCTAATATTCTCGACACTGTACCGGCCGCCCTGCGCGACCGAATGGAAGTGATTCGCCTGTCAGGATATACTGACATAGAAAAGATGGCGATCGCCAAACGGCATCTTATTCCCAAACAGATCACAGAAAACGGTCTGAGCGCCTCACGGATTAAATTCAAAGACGAGGCCGTGATGCGCTTGATTCACAGTTATACCAACGAAGCCGGGCTGCGCAATCTGGAGCGCGAAATTTCGTCTATCTGCCGCAAAATCGCGCGCAAAGTCGCCGGCGGATTGAAAGCAAAAACCAGCGTTGATATTAAACTTGTCGAAAAACTTCTCGGACCTGCCCGCCGGACCCGCCCGCAGATTTCAAATGTGGGACAAATTGGCGTGGTCTCCGCTCTGGCATACACGGCCGCAGGCGGAGAGGTGTTGTTTATTGAAGCCACCGCGATGCCCGGCAAGAAAGGCTTCACGCTCACCGGACAGCTGGGGGAAGTTATGCAGGAGTCAGCCAAGGCAGCGCTGTCGTATGTGCGCTCAAACTCCGAAGCGCTGGGCGTTGATCCGCATTTTATGGACACACATGATGTGCATATTCATGTCCCGGCCGGGGCCACGCCAAAAGACGGTCCCTCGGCGGGAATTGCGATGGCCACTGCGGTCGCCTCGTTGTTTACCGGCCAGCCAATCAAGGCGCGCATAGCGATGACCGGTGAATTGACTCTGCGCGGAGAGGTGCTGCCGATTGGCGGATTAAAGGAAAAACTGCTGGCGGCGCATCACGCCGAAATCAAAACGGTTATCCTGCCCGAGGAAAACCGCAAAGACCTGTATGACATTCCCACAGAAATAAAGAAAAGCCTCAGACTGGTGTTCTGTTCGACAGTTGTGGATGTGCTCAAGAAGGCGCTTGATACTTCCGGGCCAAGGGCCCGCAGCAAGCGCCCTCGCAAGAAAACTTCTACACGGCCTGCCTCCCGGAAAAAGAAAGCTGTTTCGGGCAGAAAAACATCTCGCAAGAATTAACTATCACAAATACTCTATGCTCCGCCAGTGGCTTTTGGGCAGCAGGTTCTGCAATAGTCTTCCCCTCAGATATGCGCAGCCAAGGCATGAGCCGGCACAACAAAGCGCTAGACTATGGCCAGTCGAAGAAAAGGGGGAAGAGTCGTGGTCGAACCTATTGTGGACGCCTGGTTAGAAGATGATCCGTCAGCAGAGGGGGAAGAT
>JADFNA010000277.1 GCA_022563625.1 Candidatus Zixiibacteriota bacterium | reverse complement strand
ACAAGTTCGCCATCATCACCGGGTTCAATTTGAGTTTACATCGCCGCGGCAAACGGCCGGATCCATCCTGGGAGGTAACGAAGTTGTCCATGCGGCCCTTAATCAATCGAGCGCTTGAGCTACTGGGCTGATCGAATTTGTTCGCAACACTCCCCGTAAACCGGGCGTGCAGCAGATTCGCCTGCCGAGCGATCGTGCCAGTGCCTCACATCGACAACGCACCGCCGATGGAATCCCCCTCGACGACGGCACGTGGGAATCACTGCTGAAACTGGCGCAGGAACTCAAAGACTCACTGGACAACGGCGCGTCTTTCGCCGAATTAGCCAAGGAGTATTCCAATGATGACGACACACGCCGCACCGAAGGGAGGCTGGGCTGGTATGCTTATCTGAACCTTCCACCTGAGTTCCAGGGGGTTATCTCACCAGAAACGGCCGTGGGTTCAATTATCGGGCCGCTCCAATCACAATTCGGTTTGCATCTGGTGAAAGCTCTGGAAAAACAAGAGGAATCGAAAATCTCACTTGAAAATCATTATGATGAGATTCGAGAGTTCGCGCGCCGACGCAAGACAGATCGGTTGATCGAAGAATGGGTCGAACAGCGAAAGAAAGACACCTATGTCGAAATCCGGTCAATTAATGATTTCTGAGTCTCAGATGACCGTTTTCCGCCTATCCACTTATTGGACAAAAATGTTCCGATTCATACTTTCCAGAAACACAACCCAATACCGGTGACCTTGAGACTCGACCACTATCTTTCTACCGTCGGTGTCATCAAACGCCGCACAGAAGCCAAACGTCTGGCCGATTCAGGGCTGATCTCTATCCGGGACAGCAAAGTCAAGGCGGCGCATCAGATTAAGCCGGATGATATAATCCACATCGCGGGTTCGCAGCCGGTGAAAATCGAAGTCCTCGCCCTTCCGGCCGGATCTGTCAGGAAAGACCAGCGCGAAGAGTATTTTCGACGTCTCTAGCGGAGTCGAACAACAATTCCCCATTGGAACCACAATTTCGTATACTTGTTCCAGATAGTGTCAGCGCAATGTCACAGGCGCATGACAACGAGCGCCTTTCATAACGGACCCTAAAAATTTCTGGCCGCCGGCCAGGACAAAGCAAACATGACAAACACTAATCTGACTCTCAAACGGCCCGCCGTAAAGCGAAATACTCTGCCCCGCAGACTGCCCCAAACCCTGGGCGAACTCAAGCAAACCGGTTACACGCCGCGCACAGTCAAGCGCGAAATGCGTGAAAACCTGCTGCAACTTCTGGCGGCAAAGAAAAACCCGTTTCCCGGAATAATCGGCTTTGACCAAACCGTCTTGCCGCAGATTTATAACGCGCTGTTGTCCGAGCACAATTTCATCCTGCTCGGCCTGCGCGGACAGGCCAAGACCCGCATAATTCGCCAGCTACCAGGACTGCTGGATGAATACATTCCCTGCATTTCAGGCAGCCCGCTCAACGAGTCGCCGTTTGCGCCGATTACCGACACCTCAAAAGAGATGGTGAAAAAATGCGGCGATGAATTGCCGCTAAGCTGGCTTCACCGTGACCAGCGTTTCCAGGAAAAACTAGCCACGCCCGATGTGTCGATAGCTGATCTGATCGGTGACATCGACCCGATCAAGGCGGCGCGTGAAAAGATGGACATCTCTGATGCGCGGGTCATCAACTGGGGAATCATCCCGCGCACAAACAGAGGGATTTTCGCCATCAATGAAGCGCCTGACCTGCAGCCCAGAATCCAGGTTGGACTGCTGAACATTCTGGAGGAAAGCGATATTCAGGTGCGGGGATTTCCGTTTCGCGTCCCGCTGGACATCGCGCTGGTGTTCACGGCAAACCCCGAAGACTATACGAACCGAGGCAATCTGATCACACCGCTCAAAGACCGGATTGATTCACAGATCATCACACACTATCCGAAAACAATCAGTGAAGCGGCGCAAATAACAAAACAGGAAGCCTGGTCAGAGCGCGGCGGGGTTGTCCGCATTCCTGAGTTTATCAGCGAACTTATTGAAGAGATTTCCTTTGAAGCCAGGAACTCTGAGTTTGTTGATCAATCTTCCGGCGTTTCAGCGCGTGTCTCGATTGCAGTATATGAGAGCATCATCTCTTCAATTGAGCGCCGCGCCGCGATAAATCAGGAAAAAGATACGTACCCCAGGATTTCCGACCTGTACGGAGCGCTCCCGGCGCTGACAGGGAAAATGGAACTGGTCTATGAAGGTGAGCTGGAGGGGCCAACTCTGGTGGCCACCAGCTTAATCGGCAGGGCAATCAAAGCATACTTCACCAAGCATTTCCCCGAGCCGAAAAGGCAGAGCAAGAAAACGAACCTGTCTGACGAATTTGATGTCAAGCCACAGACGAACCCGTATGAGGCAGTCACGGATTTCTTTGGCAGCAGCATGAAACTGGAGCTTTCGGACAACTCGACGCTTGAGGCATACCGCGCGGCGCTGGATTCTGTCGCCGGGCTAAAAGGAATTGTCGCAAAACATTTTCAAGCGGCAGACCCCGGAGAAATATACCTGCGTATGGAGTTTGTTCTGGAAGGGCTTCATCAGCACAATGTTCTGGCCAAAGAGATCACCGAAGCGAATTTCCGCTACAGTGACATGCTGTCCAATATGCTGCGCGATGTGGAAGTAGACTCCGACTAGCGTTCTGTTTGCTCAAACCATAGGTACACTCAATGAAGATAATCTACTCGAACTGGGATGAGGCGCTCGCCCGCAGACTGCGTGATTTTTCCGGGCTGAAAGATATTTTCAACCATCTCCTGTTGCAGCTCAATGGTGATGTGGACCGGGTACTGGCGACGATGCGGCGGCTTCAGGAGCTCGGCTATATCAGCGCCGATCTTGATCTGGATGAGTTCGAACGCAAGTTACTCGAAGAATCAATCATCGAAGCCAGTCCGCGCGGAAAATCACTGACCCGCAAAGGCGAACGTGATTTGAGGCGTAATGCCCTCGAGAAAGTGTTCGGCGCCCTGCGCAAAACAGGCCGCGGAAACCATCCCGTGCCGCAGGAGGGCGGGCCGACAGAAGAGATACTCCCGGAAAAGCGGGCCTTTCGTTTTGGCGACAGCGCCGAACATATCGATTTCACCCGTTCACTTTTCAATTCCGTTGCACGCACCGGTGATCTGTCGCTGTCACTGATCGAGGATGATCTGGAAGTGCATGAAACAGAGAAGACAACCTCATGCGCCACCGCGTTGCTTTTGGATATTTCTCACTCAATGATTCTCTATGGCGAAGACCGAATCACCCCCGCCAAACAGGTGGCGCTGGCCATCGCCGAACTCATCACCACAAAGTATCCCAAAGATTTCTTGTCGATCATACTCTTTGGTGATTTTGCGCGGGAAGTGAAAATTGAAGATTTGCCGTACTGCGGTGTTGGGCCGTATCACACCAACACCAAAGCCGGGTTGTTGATGGCGCGCCAGATACTGTTGACCAAGAAGCATCCCAACAAACAGATCATCATGATTACCGACGGCAAACCATCAATGATCACTAAACGTAACGGCCGGATTTACAAAAATCCGATCGGACTTGACCCGATTATTGTCAACCGCACACTCGATGAGGCGGTAATCTG
>JADFNA010000276.1 GCA_022563625.1 Candidatus Zixiibacteriota bacterium | reverse complement strand
TTCGGCCCGTAAAAAGCGCCGCCGCCATCATCCACACGGTAATCCAGTCCGGCCTTGACGAGTGAATCCCGCAAACCATTTTCGGCCATGTCCCATTCGGGTATTTCGCCAATAGCTTTTTCCGGACGAGTTGAAAGACAAACATCAAAGTCCTTAAAACCGAAAGCGCGCAGCATGTCCAGGCAAAATGCGAGCGTGAATTCAAGCTCTGATGCAACATCCTCGGGGGCGACAAAGTGATGCGCGTCATCCTGAGTAAAGGCCCGGACGCGCATCAGGCCATGCAACACGCCGGGACGTTCATAACGATAGACCGTTCCCAGTTCAGCCCAGCGCAGCGGCAGATCGCGATAACTGCGCCGTTTGGCCTGATACATAGCTATATGAAACGGGCAGTTCATCGGCTTGAGTTGATACTCTGTGTTGTCCAAGGACATTGGCGGAAACATGTTTTCTGCAAAAAATTCCGTATGACCGGAGCGTTTCCACAGTTCGAGGTTCGCCACATGCGGCGAATATACCAGATCATAGCCTGCCTTGAGATGTTCTTCGCGCCAGAAATTCTCAATTTCATTGCGCACCCGGCCGCCTTTCGGGAGCCAGAGAACCAGGCCCGGTCCAACATCATTAGTGATGTGGTATAATTCGAGTTGTTTGCCCAGCAGGCGATGGTCGCGCCGTTTTGCCTCTTCCATCCGATGCAGATAATCATCCAGCATCGATTTCTTCGGATACGATACACCGTAAATCCTCTGCAACATCGTTTTCTTTTCATCACCACGCCAGTAGGCGCCGCTGCTGGCAGTCAGCTTGAATGCTTTTACCACTCCGGTATGCGGGATATGCGGCCCGCGGCACATGTCGCGGAACCGGGACTGCGTATACACCGATACGGTGTCATCGGGGATGTCCTGGTCAAGCAATTCCAGCTTGTAGCTGGCGTTTTCCTTTTTGTACCAGTCTATGACTTCAGTTCGCGGCAAATCCTCGCGGGAGAATGGCGCCTTTTCGGACACGATTGCGCTCATGCGGCGTTCAATGCGCTCAAGGTCTTCCGGTGAGAACGGCTGGCCCACTTCGAAGTCATAGTAAAATCCTTCGTCAATCGGCGGGCCGATGGCCAGCTTGACATCCGGGAAAATATCCGTGACGGCCTGGGCCATAATATGCGAGGTTGAATGCCAGAAAATCTTCCTGCCAGCGGCGTCTTCGAAAGTCAGGATTTCCACTGAAGCGTTCTCGCAGATTGCAGCGGACAGATCGAGCGTCTCGCCGTTGACCATTACCGCCAGCGCTTCTTTTGCCAGACGCGGGGAAATTGACTCCGCGATGTCACGCCCGGTCATCCCCGATTCAAACGGCCTGACACTGCCATCCGGAAAGGTAATTTCAATTTTTTGCGCGCTGCTGGTTTGCATCGTTTTGATGGAATTGTTTTTTGATCTTACCTTTTCTTGATCTATTCGTCTTATTCAACCCCGCTGAAACTCTATTCACTGGTATCGACACAGCCGGCGAATTACTGGATAGAGTGGCCAAAAAAAATTGACCTCAACAAATCGTTTCAGCCATTCCTCCCGCGCGGGCTAATGGTGGGCGGTACTGGATTTGAACCGGTGACCTCTTGCATGTCAAGCAAGCGCTCTAACCAACTGAGCTAACCGCCCAT
This sequence comes from Candidatus Zixiibacteriota bacterium, assembly GCA_022563625.1. Classification (GTDB taxonomy): domain Bacteria; phylum Zixibacteria; class MSB-5A5; order GN15; family JACZUZ01; genus JADFNA01. The sequence continues at coordinate 1,967 of JADFNA010000276.1, read as the reverse complement.
AAGACATCAGATTCAGGCTGCCAATCCTCCCTAAAAAAGTGAGGATTTTCAGGCGGACAGTATAGTTCTTTTCCCTTGAATGTCAAGAGGTTAATAGCCCCAAGAGCAAGCCCCACCGGCAGCGTGGCTCAGACATTAGGACTTCTTGAAAGACCCTCAAATGTCATTGCGAGGAGCGAAGCGACGTGGCAATCTCGTACGCTTTGTCGCAGGGAGATAGCTCTTGAATTGAGAGGAACTATTCATTAGATTACTCACTCGTATGAGGTCTCTCATTAGACAGTATGAACACAGAACTGCGGCGATGATAGTGACAGAGTTGTAATGAAATGAGCACTCGTGTAGTTCAAAATAGGAATCTAAATTTATGAAACGCTCTTTGGGGTCAATCATTCTTCTGGTGATGTTGGTATCGGCGCTCTTCGGTACTGAGGTTGAATTCGCGCCTCACAGAACTGCTCCTTTGGTCAATGGCAAAATTGGGCGGAACGATTGGAATTACCCGGCTGTGTTTCGCATGGGGTTCGAAACTGGGTATAAGGAGGGGTGGTTTATGATGCAACAAGATGAACGTCATCTCTACATCTGTATCGAACCAAGAAGCATCAAGTACACTGGCATAGATCTATTCCTTGATAATGGCGCTGGCGATGTTTTTGTGTTGCACGCATCAACGATTCACGGAGAAAGACATCTTACTGACTCTGGATGGGGAAAAACAATTTGGGGGCCTGCTGAACTTTGGTCATCAAATCTCACTCAAGAGATTACTATTGGAGATAGTATGCATGTGTTTCCACCGGAAGCGTTCGAGTTTCAAATTAGTCGGGAGCTTCTTCCAAAGAAATTTCTTCGCTATATCATGCGATTCAGTGGACCAGAAATACTAGTGCCACCTGACGCTGATACTCTGTCTTCAGAGAGATGGAGAGAGTGGGACATCGATGATCGCTAGTGAGTAGATCAGGAGTCCTGCGCTCCTGACATCAAGATGCTGATTCTGCATGCGATACAGTCTCTCAGGCGCGTTCGTCCGGGCATCACAGTCACAGTTCGTCTGTTCTCCCTCTCACACACACTTTCCCTACAACTCCAATACAAAATCCCGGCCACCGACATTTATAGAAGGATGAAACTATGCCTATTATCGAAATACATTGCATCGACCGCCATAATAAACTGAGCGCTAATCCAAGGCGTACTAATAGGCCGGAAAACAGAACCGGCGCGCAATGCGAAATAGGGATATCGAACCCAATTCACCCTAATCTCCTACAGATGAAGAGCTTCCCGAGATTTCACCCCGGTTTTCTGATCAATAACACCACAGAAAGAACATCGATATAGCTGAAGCGACGAAAAATAGCCCGTTCGTCCGTGCTACACTGATGATGAATGAACCTGTAAGCTGAGGTGGAATCCGCTCAAACGCCGGCAATTGAGACGAATGTCTCAGCGTTGGTGTATTCTTCGAGCAGTGTCGCCTGGAAGCTGCCAAACAGGTCGTCGGTAACATCCAGATAGGCCATGATTCTCGGGTCCGGTTTTTCGATTTGGCGCTCCTCATAATCAAAAGCAAAGGCCTCTTTGGCCAGTTTGACGGCAATGACCGGATCGTGCTGGGGATGGAATGGGGCCTTTGATTGGATGTCGTCGCGTTGAATGAACATGATGCTCAGAAGAAGTACGGATAATTTTCCATATTTGGAGAATTATCCATATTTGGAAAATCCAAATCTAACCACCTCTCCTTACCACTCAACAATTTCCACTCTCATTTGCTTGATTAACAGCTACTTAGTTTAACTCCAAGCGGTTGTTTCTGCTTTGGCACATCTGTTGTCTATATGGGTGGCATGAAGAAATTCAAACTAACCCAAATTGGAGGTTCAAAATGAAAGCAGCAATCATTAATGAATTTGGCGATGTCGATGTGCTCAAGGTCGAAGATATCGAAACACCGACAC